>NZ_JAHREU010000104.1:0-15532 GCF_020883145.1 Microcoleus sp. CAWBG27 | reverse complement strand
AATGGACTACTGGGTGATGTTGAGTCACCGAGATAATTGAGTATTTCTACTCATTTTTGTCTCGGATGATTCACTTTTCCCCCCTCAATCCCCCTATGTGCCAGTTGGGGGTGCGGAATGTGGGTTTGAGTGCGATCGTCCAGGTTCGTAGTGTGGACTTTAGTCCGCAGTATTTTGCGGACTAAAGTCCACACTACGAACTGTTTTTGTGATGGTATGGGTGCATAAGCAGAGGTGCGTCGCTATCAGATTGTTGGTGTTGAGTTAGAGATTGTCGGTGGCGACACACCCTACAATTTTACCGGAATTATTAAACCGCAGAGGCCGCAGAGGACACAGAGGGAGAGAATAGAGAAAGCATTTTTTCTTTGAGTGCGATCGTCCCCGCTCGCGAGTATTATTTTGATATTAGAGATTGTCGGTGCATCCACACTCTACAGATTCCTTTTTCCATCATGAAAAAAACCTCAGTCTGCACTGCAAACTGAGGTCAAATAGCGACAGGTAGAAACCTGCCGGCTACAGTCTATGACTACTTGATAGCAATCTTGGCGCCCACAGCTTCAAGCTGCTTCTTCATTTCTTCAGCAGCTTCCTTAGCAATAGCTTCCTTAACTGCCTTAGGTGCGGCTTCTACCAAGTCTTTCGCTTCCTTCAGACCCAAACCGGTAATCGCGCGGACTTCCTTCAGGATTGCGATTTTCTTGTCAGCAGGAACTTCTTCCAAAATCACGCTGAACTCAGTTTGTACTTCTACTTCTTCGGCAGCAGCAGCAGGGCCGCCCATCATCATCATGCCACCTACAGGAGCAGCAGCGCTGACGCCGAAAGCTTCTTCAATTTGCTTGACCAATTCAGATGCTTCGAGCAAAGTCAGAGTCTTCAGTTTTTCTAAGATTTCGTCGGTTGCAGTAGACATTCGTTAAACTCCTAATTCGATTCTAGATTTGGGATTTGGGATTTGGGATTGCTCCTCCATCATTAGTTTCTCGTCTCCAGTCTTCAGCCTGTGGATTAACACTAATGACTGATGACTAATGACTAATGACTAATGACTAAGCAGATACGCTTTCTGCTTCTGCTTCAGGTTGTGCTTCTGCTTCTGCTGGTGCTTCTGTCGAATCGCCGTCTTTTTCAGCATAAGCTTTGAGACCGCGTGCGATCGAAGTAGGAACTTGATTGATACCCACAGCCAACTTGGTTGCGACACCGTTGATAGCGCCAGCAATTTGAGCCATAAGTTGTTCCTTCGACGGCAGATCCGCTAATGCCTTAACATCAGCTTCTTTCAGCACCCGTCCTTCCATCACGCCGCCGCGAACTTCCGTCTTCTTGGAAGCTTTTTGGAATTCTTGGTAAGCCTTAATCGCGCCGCCAATATCTTCTTGCACGAACATAAACGCCGACGTACCTGTCAGCAATTCCTGTATCGGCTGCCATGTTTCATTGCCTTCAACAGCAATTCGCATTAGCGTGTTTTTTGCCACTTGGCAACTGCTGCCTTTGGGACGCAAACGCCGCCGCAAATCTGTGATTTCAGCAACAGTTAAGCCTTTGTAGTCGATCGCGATTACCAGTTGAGATTCGCTCAAGGTTTGCTTGAGGTCTGCAATAATCTCATTTTTTACTGCTAAACTTTTGCCCATACTAATTTCACCTCCTTTTAGGATCTCAAACTGCCAATCAAAAACCCCAACCTTATAGCCGGGGCAGAGAATTAAAAATTAAGAATTAGGAATTAAAAGATATAACTTTTTAATTTATTTTCTTCAGTTTTTATTTCTTCAGCCTCGGCAGGAAATTAAGCACTCGGCACCTGCGGTCTTCAGCTTATTGATTTTTGATTAGGCTATCACCATCCGGCAGACATTAGCAAGGGTATGCAGCAAATCTCGTGAGAGATTTACACAGACAGCCGAAGCTGTCTTTTACTTTCTGCCTTTGGCTTAATTCTTGCTAAGCAGCATCAAGTTTGGTATCGCGCAGGGCACTGATATCGACTTCGATCGATGGGCCCATGGTTGCGGATATGTACAAACTGCGCCAGTAGCGACCTTTCGCACCAGAAGGACGGTTGCGGTCAACTGTTTCTTGCAAAGCATGAAGGTTGACGAGCAAATCTTCTGCTGAGAAAGCTGCCTTGCCAAACATAACATGAACGATGCCTGTGCGATCGGCACGGAATTCTAGTTTACCACCTTTGAATTCGTCGATCGCCCGAGCAATGTCAGTCGTCACTGTGCCGCCTTTTGGAGAAGGCATCAAGCCGCGCGGGCCCAACAACCGACCCAATTTTGCCACCAACGGCATCACGTCTGGAGTAGCAATCAGGCAATCGAAGTCCATCATGCCCTTTTGAATTTCCTCGATCAACTCTTCAGAACCAGCAATATCTGCGCCGGCATTCAGAGCTTCTTTAACTTTTTCGCCCTTAGCAATCACCGCAATTCTGACTACTTGACCAGTTCCTTTTGGCAGCGATACAGTTGTCCGCAACTGTTGGTCAGTATATTTCGGGTCAATTCCCAAACGGATGTGAGCTTCAGCAGATTCGCCAAACTTGGCCGTTGCTGTTTCTTTCAAAAGTTGCAGAGCTTCCATTGGTAGGTAAGGTCTGTCTTCAACTTTCTTTTGCAGTTCTTGCAGTCTTCGCGATACTTTCTTTGCCATTGTTTTTTTTGGGGTTAATCGATTTGAGATTTGAGATTTTAGATTGAATAATTGAACCGTTGCGGTTTTTTCATAAATCTAAAACATTTGCGATTCCTAGCGAAGCTTTGCTTCTCCCCCTGAATCGACTTAAGACTTGCGACTTGAGCTTGAATATTTCAGCTTGAAGATTTCAGCTTCAACACCGAAAATTATTGATTGCCAACTGTCAACTGTCAACTGTCAACTGTCAACTGACTTCAATCCGCGATCGCCACGCCCATGTTTTTAGCTGTTCCCGCTACAATTTTCATAGCAGCTTCAACATCATTAGCATTAAGGTCAGGCATCTTAGTTTCAGCGATTTCTCGCAACTGAGCCTGTGTGATTGTCCCTACTTGCTTGCGATTAGGTTCACCCGAACCCTTAGCAATGCCAGCAGCTTTTTGAATCAAAACCGACGCCGGAGGGGTTTTGAGAATAAACGTAAAACTGCGGTCTTCAAAAACCGAAATTTCTACCGGAACCACGAGACCTGCTTGGTCTGCGGTTCTAGCATTGTACTCCTTGCAAAACATCATGATATTGACGCCGTGCTGACCCAAGGCTGGGCCGATCGGAGGAGCTGGGTTGGCTTTTCCCGCTGTAATCGCCAACTTAATTACTGCAACAACTTTCTTTGCCATTAGTTAGTTCTGTTTCTGAACCTGATTGAACTCTAATTCTACAGGCGTATCGCGCCCAAAAATCGAGAGTAAAACTTTGAGCTTGTTCCGTTCCGGGCTAACTTCAATCACATCACCTTCAAAATCCTTAAATGGCCCGGAAAGTACCACAACGTGGTCTCCTGTCGCCATCGATACTTTGACAACCGGTTCTGATTCCTGAGCGTTTCTGAAGATCCGTTCTACTTCCGAATGACTCAGAGGTAGCGGTTTGACGTGACCCCTGCCGCGCCCGTAGCGGCGTTTTTGCTCTGCCCCGACAAAATTAATTACGTTCGGGGTATTTTTAATCACCTGCCACGTATCCTCGTCCATATACATACGGATGAGTACGTAGCCGGGGAAAATTTTCTCATCTGACTGGCGCCGGGAACCGTCTTTGCCGACTTTGATCGCCGGAGTTTGCGGAATTTCGACTTGAACGATACGATCGGCAACATCCAAAGTTTGAATCCGCTGATCCAAGTTTGCCTTCACGCGCTTCTCGCAGCCTGAGGCTACCTGAACAGCATACCAGCGAGCCTGAATCTCCGGCTTATCTGGCGATGCTGCCTGTCCCGTCGCTTCTGTGGAATAATCAGATTCTTCTGATGCAAAAGTCATGGCCCAAACACCTTTCCTGCGCCCCAGTTAAAGAAGTTATCCACCAAATAGATCAGGCTTGCTGAGAGGATTACCATCAAAAGCACGGCCAAAGACTCGCTAATTAGCTGCTGGCGGCTCGGCCAGACCACTTTATCGAGTTCTTCTCTAGTTTCCTTAAAAAAACCCGCAGGATCGAACCCAGGCGCAGTCATTTCTTGAGTTTCTTGAGCTTCGTCTTTTTTCGCCACGATCGAATCCCCCTTGCGATTTCAGATTTCAGATTTTAGATTTTAGATTTTGTGAGTGGCTCGCGGCTCTTTGATTTTTTGACACTAACCACTTACGCCCAAGTCCAAAATCTCAAATCCAAAGCCAGCACTTTTTTACAAGCCTAAGCCATCAACGGTGTAAATGCCGATCGCCGAAACCGACGAGCCAGAAGCCACAGAATAGCCGGGGTTTGAAGCCCTTACTCAGGTCGGCAGATTATGATAAGAACGGAGCTTAAATCTTCGTTCTTATCACTTCGCTGTCCCAGGTCAACTGTCAACTGTCAACTGTTTAAACCGAGCATTTGTTGATGGCCTTTGTTGCGAACCGCCCACAAAAATTAATTCTACCCGAAAGTCTTCGGTTTCGGCTGTTTCCAGCCAATTATCCGGGCGCTTTCGGGCAGAATTAAAATTTTGGTGATTCAGCGCGCCCTGGAGGACTTGAACCCCCGACATCAGGTTTTGGAGACCTGCGTTCTACCAACTGAACTAAGAGCGCACAGGTGAGGTTGCTGATTCGCTTAACCTCTAGATTTCTATTTTAACACAGTGCGCTCGGAAATGGGAAACTTTTTTTTTAATTTTTCAATTTCCCATTTTCTGTCTCTCCAAGAGGAAGCTGGGTGCATTCCTACAGAGAGCGATCGAACCGCTGTTTGACGCGAGTAGCTTTGCCCACGCGATCGCGCAGGTAGTAAAGTTTAGCTCTGCGGACTTTACCGCGGCGCATGACTTGGACAGTTGCGATGCGGGGCGAGTGAATCAAAAACACCCGTTCCACGCCGACGCCTTGAAACACCCGGCGCACAGTGATTGTTTCATTGATGCCGCCGTTACGCATCGCAATCACAGTTCCTTCGTAGGGCTGAACCCGTTCTTTCGCGCCCTCTTTAATTCTCACGCCGACGCGCACGGTGTCGCCTACGTAAATTTCTGGTAGAACTTTGCTTAGTTCTACCTTGACTCTATTTATTTCTTCCGTCTCGATCGAACGGATTATTTCTGCGCCTTTCATAAAAAACACTCGGTAAGTGGGAAACTCAGAGTCTTTAGACCTGAGAGGGAAACTCTAAGGGGGGACTTTAGTCCCCGTCAATCCCCTGAAAGGGGGTTGGAGAGGTATGGTTGCCTCAAAGAGTGAGGTATGGTTGCCTCAATCTCCCTTGCGGGGTAATGTTCGCCTCGACCTGGTTATAAAGGCTTGTTAGACCTGCAACACTGTTTCAGTGACTTTAAAACTGTTTAATTGCAGATGACAGAGCGGAAAACTGGCGTCGCATTCGCCGGTGTCGTGACCTGAATAACGTCTCCTCGCAATTGAGGGGTCTGGTCAGAACAGCTTGTAATTTCTTACAAGCTCAGTGGCTTGAGCCTCTGAGTTCCTGACGGGATTTTCCAAAACTCACAATCCCTTATCATATATCGAACTGCCAGATTTATGTCAAAAAACTTCTATGTTAAATACTTCCTTGGTCGTATTTCTGCAACTCGGGGCGATCGCGATACTAGCTTTGTACGTCGCCGCCAACTTGGGGGCTAACGATGTGGCGAACTCCATGGGGACATCGGTAGGCTCGAAGGCGCTCACGCTGCGGCAAGCAATAATTGTTGCAGGCATACTAGAGTTTGCCGGCGCCGTGCTGTTCGGGCAAGGGGTTTCCGAAACTCTCGCTACAGGAGTTGTGAATGAAGAAATGTTCGCGGCCAAACCGCAAGTATTTTTAATCGGGATGGTGTCAGTGCTAGCAGCTTGCGGATTGTGGCTGCAAATCGCTACCAGTCTAGGTTTGCCGGTTTCTTCGTCTCATGCGGTGGTAGGTGCGATCGCAGGTTTTAGCTGGGTAGCAGCCGGAATTCATGCGGTTGATTGGCCGACTATCGGCAGGATTTCGTTAACTTGGGTGGCGACACCTTTTGCTAGCGGTGCTTTAGCTGCACTATTTTATAGTGGGGTGAAGCATTGGATTCTCGATCGCCCCGATCCTCTATTTCAACTGCGCGAGTGGATACCTTGGCTGAGTGCGGCGCTGCTGAGTGTATTTGGGATAATTGTATTGCCGTCTGTTGTGGATGTGGCTTTGGTGCAGACAGGCGCGATCGACTTCGCGCGCGATCGATTTGGCTGGAATCTGCCAATTCACGATATTGCGATTGCTATCGGGAGTATTGCGGCGATCGGGCTTTCCCTCAATAGCTGGAAAAAGTTAGAGAAGGAAGAAGGAAGAGGGAAGAAGGAAGAAGGAAGAAGGAAGAAGGAAGAGGGAAGAGGGAAGAAGGAAGAGGGAAGAGGGAAGAAGGAAGAAGGAAGAGGGAAGAGGGAAGAGGGAAGAGGGAAGAGGGAAGAGGGAAGAGGGAAGAAAGAAGAGGGAAGTTTAACAACGGATTTTGTAACGGATTTCACCGGTGTAACGGATAGAAAGAATAAGCAAGAGGAAATATTTTCCCCCTCCCCCCCTCTCCCCCTCAGACATTCTTCGATCGAGCAACAGATGGCGAGATTTCAAGTATTGAGTGCTTGTTTTGTGGCATTTGCACACGGTTCCAACGACGTAGGTAATGCAGTTGCGCCTTTAGCTGCGATCGCCTACATCCAGCGCACAGGTTCATTTCCCCTAGAGGATTTCAGCGTTCCCCTGTGGATTTTAATCCTCGGAGGCGCAGGAATTGTCATCGGTTTAGCCATCTGGGGTCAAAAAGTGATCGCCACAGTGGGCGAAAACATCATCCAACTGGAACCCAGCGGCGGATTTTGCGCGGAATTAGCCACAGCTACCACAGTATTATTAGCATCTCGCTTGGGTTTGCCGGTTTCCACATCCCACGCTTTAGTGGGTGCAGTTGTAGGAGTCGGGCTGATTAAAGGTTGGAAATCGGTACGCTGGAAAACTTTGCAGTCAATTGGTTCGGCTTGGGTGGTGACAATCCCGATCGCCGCCGGTTTGGGTGCTAGCATTTTCAGCATCGCCCAATGGATTTTAGTTAAATGAACGCGATAGGTGTGTATAGCCTTTCAAGCGGATGAAGTACGACTGGGCATAGGGCATAGGGCATAGGCATCCGTGGGCATACCTCACTTTTTTGAGAACCGCGATAATTTCCTTCTCCAAACAATGCTTTAGCTGTCAAGCCAGCACTTCCACACAGGGCTTTCTCAACTTAATCTCAGTGCTGTTACTAAATTGTAGAAAGTGTTTTACGGTGAGTATTAGTCTAGAAACCACAGGCGTTGCTGGGCAAATGATGCCGGAAAAATAAACACTTCGGCTTAGTCTGAAATATTCAGGCTTTGGCGATCGCTTTTCATTCAGTTAACAGTTGATGGTTGATGGTTGAAAAAGAAAATCAGTTGATATTTGATAGTTGATAGTTGACAAAGGAAGTCAGAAGATTGGAGTAATAAATCGTCTGATTTTAAGTTCTTCCGATCGCGCTTGGGGCTTTAAACCAGATTCTTATCGTAAAGCAATTGTCAGAATTTTCAGATGCCAGATCTGTTGCCCTTGGAGAATGGGATGTGTTAGTTTTTTGATGACATAGGTTGCTTTTGAGGGTGCGATCGCCTCTTCAAACTTTGGCGATCGCAAGATCGGAAATTTTAATATCAAAAATCCGGGTGCAAGAGTGCGTGAGAGACTTGGGCCCAGAAACCCAGTTTCTGGCAATTTAATGCTCAAATTATGCCTTTAGGGGTGAGGAGTCTCGGCCCTACCCTCAACTTTAGTTGTCGGGGAAGAGGTTATCCGGCTGGCGAGGCGGGTGAGTTAGAGGCTAGAATTACCCGGAGCAATCGGTGCAGAGGTCAAGCTGTAGTATGATTTCTAATTGCACAAAGTGTTCTTGGGGCGATTAAGAGCGGGATAGCTTCGCTTCACGCAATTTTCTAACATTTCTAGCTCAGCGACTACCATAGATTCAACAGCGTCCGCAATCTTTGAGACCAACTCACTAGAACTTGCGACCTGATGCAGCCAAAATACTTAAGAACACTCTCTCGTGCAGTTTAAATTAGAGGTTATAGGCTAATGGCGAACCGGAACAGATACTCGCCAAAAGGCGACGCAGGGGATGCACAATCAGCAGAACAAGTCCTCAACTCAGTGATGCAGGAACTGGACGCTTTGCATGAAAATGTCAAAGGTCAGTTAAACCAGGACATTACTCGGCTGCAAACTGAAAAAAATCACCTGATTGAAGATATTGAAGGCCTCCGGGAGCAATATCGCAAATTGCAGTCTCAGCAAATGGAATCTCTGTCTGGGCGATACATTCAGCAGCAGCAATTGTGGCTGAAGCAGTTGGCTCAAATTTTGGCTCACAATTTGCAGGATTTGTTGGTGCAGCGGTTCAACGAACTCAGCGCTAACTCGGGCCATTCTCTCAGCAGCCCAATTCCCAGCGGCGAATTCCCCATACCCATGCCCCCTAGCAACTATGACGAACGGGCCTCGGAGTTATTGGCGGCGCTGGATGAACGGATCGATCGCAGTTTCCAGATGCTAGAACAAGATTTGAGCAGCTATGAAAGCGAGCTATCCATGCGGCTCAACAACATGAAAACCCTCGAACTTCAAGGGGAAGAACTGTTACAAAATCTCGTCAACCGCATTCGGGAAGAACTCGCAGAAGAAGAATATCTTGACAATCCTTTCGATGCTCAAGATTCCTATCCCGAGGAAGCAACTAATTCTATCCGCCCGCAAGTTTTGCCGCCAACACCTGCAGATGCGCCGCGCCAAGCCGTGGCAGAGCCTTCAGCCGCGCCTACCGCAGTCGCGAAAGCAACTTCTCAAGTGCAAACAGGTTTAATTCTGGCTTTGTCTTCGGCGGTGGTATTGTCGCTGTTTAATGTTTGTTTGAGAATTCTAATTAAAAGCAGAAATCCTCGGATGATTTTTGGCGTGTTTGAGCTTGATGGGGTGGTGACTCGGGGTTTTGGAAATTCTCTGTTGATTTTGTTGATGCGGCTGATCGTGGTGATGGCTTTGATGCCAGTATTGGCAACATTTCTGTATCCTTCTGTCTGGAAAGATCTTAAACGGTTTTTCTACTCGCGCGATCTATCTTTGTGGAGCAAGGTTTTAGGAAGCGCATTTTTTCTGTTTTTGTCTCAGGTTTTGATTTATTTGGCGATCGGCAATATTCCGGCGGGGATTGCTATTACAATTTTCTTTATTTACCCCATCATCACCGTACTGGGTTCTTGGTTATTGTTTGGCGCTCGCCCCAGCACGATCGGCTTTTTGGCGATGTTGGGGATTACCGCAGGTCTGATTTTAGTTGGATCGCCGAGTTTTGCTGCGCCAGCTCCCGGCGGTGGCAATGTCGAGGTAGGAGTCGCCGCTGCACTGGCTTCTGGGATTACCTTTGCAGGTTACGTATTGCTAACTCAAATGGCCGCCGGCAAACTGCACCCGATTCCTTTTAGTTTAGTTAATTTCGGCGCGATTTTTGTATTTTCGTCCCTGAGTTTGTGGGTACCGCTGTCAGAGAATCTGGCTCCGAAAATCGACCAAAATGTTTGGCCTGGTTTGATTGTGGGAGGGATTGTTTTAGGGGTACTGACACTATTTAGCTATCTTTTGAACAATTTTGCCATCCGGTTCGCGGGGGCGGCCTTAGCGTCAGTAATTGGCACTTTGGGCCCAGCGATGACTGCACTCTTCGGGTTTATAATTATCAATGAGAAGTTGCAGCCTGTAGCAATTCTCGGCATGGCTGTGGTGACATTGAGCGTGGCTGCGATGAGTGTAGAACGCATGGTGGCTCCTCAAAAGAAGGCTACTTAAGTTCAGTTGATAGTTGACAGTTGATAGTTGACAAAGGAAGGAAGAGGATTGGAGTAATGAATCGTCTGATTTTAATTTCTCCCTACAAGGAAGAGGCTTTAAACCAATCCTTTCTGGTAAAAACTGCTGTTTGTAGTGAGGACTTTAGTCCTAGGATTTTGAGGAATAAATTCCTCACTACGAACTTGTTTTATAAAGTGTTTGTAGTGGGGAATGCAAGTCATCCCATTTTGATTACTAATTAGGGCTTGCTGAAAAAGTCAGAAAACAGCATTTAGAAAGATGAGTGAATTTGAGATCGCCTCGACAATATAAGTTTTATCAATCTTGTTCTGGCAAAACATAGCTTTTACCAATCATTTGAGCCAAAAAACATCCCCAAAGGTTTTTATTATGAAATAGACCGAAAAAAAGCCAAAAAGCCTGCCGTACCCTGGCAGAAAGATTCATCACCAGAAAAGTTATAGCGATGCTTGTTTCAGAAGTATTATTAAGTTTAGCCATCACTCTACCAAGGCTAAATCTTCTTTTAGCTTCTCCAAATTTTCCCTCAATTAAGTTACGAATTCTCTCATCTGATTGAGCTTGTTTTTTTAGTGATTTGCTCAGATTTTTGGGAGGTCTTCCTAGACGGACACCGCTCATTCTGATGCCGAGTTCTTTGCACCAAACTCTATTTTCTTCTGTTCGATATATCCGATCTACATGAATTGATTCAGGGTAAAATCCGGTGAATTGTTTAAATGCTTCTACTTGTCTTTCAAGGTCTCCTGATTCTTTAGATTCGTTTTGCTTGTCGGCTCGATCGCCCACTTATCGGTACGATCGCCTGATTGTCGGTATGATTGAATCAATGACGTGGCGATCGACTGACTCACTCTTTTAAGATGCAAGGGGCGGGTTCACCAACAATAATTGCCACTCAACCAATAATCTCAAAAACCCGCCCCCACCCAACGGTAAATCACTTCCCTAAATCTGGCGGAAATTCACGGATGTAATCGCATTAGCAGTCACTCCAATCATCACACCTAACTCCTCCCCCGTCAAGATATTTTTGATGAGAACTCCCTGAATATTTTGAGTAATTGCTAACTGATTAAAACTTAAACCACCAGCTAATCCAATCAAATCTTGATCGACGGTAAAATCAGCGATAACATCAAATCCGCGATCGGCTTCTAAGACAAAAATATCATTCCCACTACCGCCAATCAAACTATCATTACCCAAATCTCCGAAAAGAACATCGTCACCTTGACAACCAGTTAGAGTATCGTTATCTTCCCCTCCATAAATAGTATCATTTCCTTCACACCCTCCCAGAATATCTGCTTGTTCGTTACCGCTGATAAAATCATCGCCAGCCCCGCCGCAAATGGTATCATCACCTTGACTTCCAAACAGCGAATCCTCACCTTCACTACCAAAGATTATGTCATTCCCTTTGCCTCCAAATAAGGTGTCATTACCCTTACCACCATCAATGAAATCATCATTTCTGTTACCATAAACGATGTCATCACCTTCGCGACCATTGATGGAGTCATTGCCTTTACCTCCGAAGATTAAATCGTTGCCAGCATCGCCCAGGATGATGTCATTATTTTCATCTCCAAATAAGATGTCGTCACCTTTGCCACCGCTGATAAAGTCATTGCCTTTATTGCCGTTGAATATGTCACGACTCTCGCCACCATATAAGTTGTCATTCCCAGATTTAGCATCGAATATATTGCCGTTGTTGCTGCCAAGACATTCATCGTTTTGGGCAGTGCCTATTTGAATGCCGGATATACCGAGTATGGTGTTTTCAACTGTATTTGGTTGGTTTAAGTTGGGATAGTCAATTTCATCGCAGATGCAGTCATCGTTGGGGATGTTGTTAGTTATTGGTGTTGGCGTTAATTCGGGTGTTGGTGTTACCTCGGGCGTCGCTGCGGGTGTTGGCGTTACCGCAGGTGTCGGTGTCGGTGTCGGAGTTAGCGATGGTGTCGGCGTTGGTGCGGGTGTCAGTGTTTCCGCAGGCGTTGGTGTCGGCGTTGGTGCAGGTGTTTCGGTTACCGCAGGTGTTGGCGTTACCGCAGGTGTTGGTGTCGGTATTGGTGCAGGTGTTTCGGTTACCGCAGGTGTTGGCGTTACCGCAGGTGTTGGTGTCGGTGTCGGAGTTAGCGATGGTGTCGGCGTCGGTGTCGCTGTCGGAGTTTCCGATGGCGGGGGCGTCGGTGTTGGAGTTGGAGTTGGCGAGAAAGGCGTCGGAGTTGGACTTACCTCGGGCGTCGGAGTCGGCGAGAAAGGCGTTGGTGTGGTGACAGGAGTTGGTGTGGTGACAGGAGTTGGTGTGGTGACAGGAGTTGGTGTGGTGACAGGAGTTGGTGTGGTGACAGGAGTTGGTGTGGTAATATTCACACTAAAATTACCTAAACCGCTAGCAGCAGATAAATTGCCAACAACATCCTTCACCTGCGATGCTTGCAAATTAACAGTGTAAGTAGCATTATCAGCATTATCCCAACTTCCGCCTGGGGGAGTAAACGAATATGTTGCTGTGCGCGGTGTACCATTGCTATTAGTATTAACACTAACAAAGTTAGCAAAAATAGCACCACCAGACCAATTTACAACAACATCAGAATTATCTAAACTGCTAACATCAACTCCACTAGCATCACTGAAAGTAACTGTCAACGTCTGACTTGTACCACCCGCTGTAGTAATGTTAGAAACTGCCGCCAAGTTAGCAGTAGGTGGGATGACATCAATAATCGGTATCGCGATATTAGCAGTGCGAACCAGTTGAGTTGCTGCGGTGTTATTGTTACCCACAGCATCTGTGGCTTTAGCTGTGGGAATATCAACTGTGACATTACCACTAGCAGTAGGTGTGACATCAAAAGTGTAAGTTTTGGCATCAACTATGACAAAGTTTCCGACAGCAGCATTGGCTACGGTGATATCAGTAGTATCAAAGCCGATGACATTTTCACTGAAGGTGGCGGTGACTGTAAATAAACCAGTTACTGTTGGTGTTGAAGTTGATGTTAAAGCAACTGTAGGTGCGGTGATATCGGCTGTGCGAACAAGTTGAGTGGCTGCGGTATTGTTATTACCTGCTGTATCTGTGGCTGTGGCTGCTGGAATATTAACTGTAACATTGCCAGTGGCTGTTGGTATAACTGTGAAAGTATAAGTTGTACCAGTACCTGTAAATTCACTAACAGTCCCATTAGCAACATTCACGCCTGTGGCGATAAATCCTGTGACGTTTTCGCTGAATGTTGCTGTGACTAAAAATGGTGCGTTTGTGGTGGTTGGTGATGTTGATGTGAGGGCTACTGTTGGTGCGGTGATATCGGCGGTACGAGTCAATTGAGTGGCTGCGGTATTGTTATTGCCAGCGGTATCAGTGGCTGTAGCTGCTGGAATATCTACGGTGACATTGCCAGTTGAAGTTGGTGTAACTGTGAAAGTATAAGTTGTGCCGCTACCTGTGAAGTTGCTAATTGTACTGTTAGTTAGATTCACGCCTGTGGCGGTAAATCCTGTGACGTTTTCGCTGAAGG
Organism: Microcoleus sp. CAWBG27; assembly: GCF_020883145.1. NCBI lineage: Bacteria > Bacillati > Cyanobacteriota > Cyanophyceae > Oscillatoriales > Microcoleaceae > Microcoleus > Microcoleus sp. CAWBG27. Next base: position 1,952 of record NZ_JAHREU010000104.1, on the reverse strand, counting down.
TTGCTGTGACTAAAAATGGTGCGTTTGTGGTGGTTGGTGATGCGGATGTTAGGGCTACTGTGGGTGCGGTGATATCGGCAGTGCGTGTAAGTTGAGTCGCAGCGGTATTGTTGTTACTAGCGGTATCAGTTGCTCTAGCAGCAGGGATATCAACTGTGACATTACCAGTAGCATTCGGTGTGACTGTAAAAGTATAAGTTGTGCCGCTACCTGTGAAATTGCTAATTGTACTGTTAGTTAGATTTACGCCAGCGGCGGTAAATCCTGTGACGGTTTCGCTGAATGTTGCTGTGACTAAAAATGGTGCGTTTGTGGTGGTTGGTGAAGTTGATGTTAAGGTGACATTTGGTACAATTGTGTCTACAACTATGGCTTTGTTATTAGCCAAAGACTGTCCCGCAGGAATAGTTAATGTTGCATTATTTGCCGCAGTATCTCTCAAGGTTGCACCGACTGCTAAAGTGAACCCAGTTGAGTTGAGATCCGTGCTATTTTGTCCGGCTAGTGGAGTGTAAATTCCCACAGCAGATGTGCCCGTGAAAGGTGCAATAGTTACAGTGCCGCCTGTGTCTAGGGCGACTGTCATGTTACCGCCTGCTAAGGTAACTGCTTCGCTGAAATTGACGGTGACGTTGATGTTGTTAGTTGTGTTGTAACTGCCGTTGGCGGTGGTTGAGGTGACGCTGGTGATGGTGGGTGCAACAGTATCAATAACTATGGCTTTGCTACCGCCGAGGGAGTTGGCTGTGGCTAGGGCAGGGAGGATTAAATCGGCATTCGTGGTCAAATTATCTTGAATTGTGCCGCCGTTGAGGGTGAGGGCAGTTGTGGAGAGGTATTGTAAGTCGAGAGAGGTGTCTCCTGGTTGAACTACATAGTTGAAGGTGAGGGCTGTACCGCCACTACCGCTAGCATAGGTGGCAAATTGGTCGGTTGTACCGGTTTCTAGTTGCAGTCGGGGTGTGCCGGTGACATTGACAGCAGCATCGAAGGTGACGGTGATGGGGATGGTAGAACCAACACCGTAGCTGCCGTCAGGGGTGGTAGCGGTGACAGCGGTAACTTTGGGGGTGGTGTTGAGTAGGATGGAGGCGGTGTCGCTGTTCTGGTTCGCCACAGCTAAGTCAGGGAGGCCGTCGCCGTTGATGTCGCCGATGCTGACGGAGATGGGGTCATTGCCAGTACTGAAGGTGACTCGGCTGGCGAAGGTGGGGGTGGTGGCGTTGGTGGGGGTGGTGTTGAGCAGGATGGAGGCGGTGTAGTTGTTGACGTTTGCCACAGCTAAGTCTGGTTTGCCGTCACCGTTGATGTCGCCGATGCTGATGGAGCGGGGCTCATTGCCAGCACCGAAGATGACTTGGGTGGCGAAGGTAGGGGTGGTGGCGTTGGTGGGGGTGGTGTTGAGCAGGATGGAGAGGTTGTTGCTGATGAAGTTCACCACAGCTAAGTCTGGTTTGCCGTCACCGTTGATGTCGCCGATGCTGACGGATAAGGGGCCATTGCCAGCAGTGAAGTCAACTTTGGTGGCGAAGGTGGGGGTGGTGGCGTTGGTGGGGGTGGTATTGAGCAGGATGGAGACGTTGTTGCTGCTCCGGTTCGCCAAAGCTAAGTCTGGTTTCCCGTCACTGTTGAAGTCGCCGATGCTGACGGAGTAGGGCCCATTGCCAGTGGTGAAGTCAACTTTGGTGGCGAAGGTGGGGGTGGTGGCGTTGGTGGGGGTGGTATTGAGCAGGATGGAGGCGGTGTCGCTGTTCCGGTTCGCCAAAGCTAAGTCTGGTTTGTTGTCACCGTTGAAGTCGCGGATGCTGACGGAGATGGGGTTACTGCCAGTAGTAAAATCGGCATTTGGCAGCCGGACGATCGCAATTCCCGACACAAACTAATACCGTCGAGTTTAGGAATCAGCACATCCAAAACAATCAAGTCGTAATCGTAGGCTTGTGCCAACTCCA
>NZ_JAHREU010000103.1:0-15564 GCF_020883145.1 Microcoleus sp. CAWBG27 | reverse complement strand
CTCACCTCACCGTAAACCTGGTTTTGAATGGTTACGTTGTGGGTAATCTTGGGTTCTACGACCTCGTTGATGTAGTTGCAAGCATCCGCAAACGCCTGGAGGGTTGTCTCTATTTTGGCAACCTGTTGAGGAGTGGGGTTAATCTTACAAACTATCGTCAACACTTGCTTTTCCATGCCAATATTATATCATTGCAGTGACGCTCCCACACTAATTGCAAGCAATATAGTTTGGGCATCTGAGTCCTGTAAAGGATATCTAGATCTTCCTTCGAGATACTCCAAACTGTTTCTCTCTACGGCGTTTTATAGTGAGGAACACGCCCAGCCCCACTGTGGTTCAATGATATCAAAGATTGTCGATTTCGGCGGTGATGGCTTCCGAACCCTACGGGATTGCTCAGCCATCCCACCTCAATCAACCTGGCTTTCATCCCACCCCAATCTGTAAACAATATGGGGTGGGGATTCGGGCCGAACTAGCTAAATCAATTTTTTTTCTGCCGTTGCAGCTTAGTTTTCCAATTGGCGATCGCCTTTTGAGCCGGCTCATAACTCTTGGTACCCGACGGCACCAGGGAAGCAGCTTCAACTGCCTCTTTCAATTTTCCTTGAGAGGCACGCAACTGAGCAATTTTGAGAATAGCTCCGCTCCACTCTCCAATCAACTGCTGAGCTTCTTCATGCTTTGGCTGACCGGGCTGAATTTTATTCGCTTGCTGGATGCCTTTACTGTAGGAAGACGCAGCCCCCCGCTTAATTTGACTCGCAGCCGCCGATAGCAAAGCAGCATTGACATCCTGCTCTTTGGATAGCTCCTCCCACTGAGCGATCGCCTGTTTCGACTGATTGTAAACCGCCTGATTCACATCAGGCATCAATTTAGCCGCACCGATCGCCCCAGAGAAATTGCCCCTAGCAGCCCGCCCGTTAGCAATATCCAAAATCACCAAACTCCAGCGCTCAATATCCTGCTGAGCCTGCGGGTAGAGCGGATCGCTAGGCGGAATCGTTCGAGCCTTAACCACCGCTCGATTAAAACTAGAAGCCGAACCATCCTTGAGGAAAGTTTTTGCCTCAGCCCAAACCTGCTGGCTTGAGGGAGGCTGCTTGCTATCAGTCGCTGCTTGTACCGCGCGCGGTTGGTTCTGCGCCACTCCACCACCAGCAGATTTTTGAGTCCCGGGGTTTTGGGCATTCTCAGCAGGCGATCGAGGATCTCCTTCCTGCTGACCAATAAAAATTGATCTGTTCGTCAGAAAAACACCAAACAGCAGTACCAAAGCGGTAGCTCCACTCCACAAAACTAACTGCTGTAAAAATGACTTATCCGATCCCCCGTTATCCGTATCCTCGGGCTGTTGCGAGTTCGGTCGATCGCCCCCCCCACCGCTTCCTGGTCTGACAGCATTCGGCTGCGATACAGGAGTTCTCTCAACCGACGCATCAACCGCGTTGCGAGTTGCCTCGGGCACCTCCATTTGAGCAGTAGCCGCAACCATTTGCGGGCGATCGATCCCATCAGCCATCGCAACCGCCATATTGCCGTTGCGTCCTGCCAATGCAGAAGTCGGCACCCCAGCAGCATCAGGCAAAATCACCAAATGAGCCTTTCCAGGAGGATTCACCACCATCAAAGGTTCTTGTTTGGGACGCAAATGGTGGTCGCACAGCTCCGGTAGCCGATCGCTCAAGAAACGGTCTAAACCCTTAAGCGTCATGCACTGTCCCGATCGCAGCCCCTCTAAAAGCGCCGTCGTAAAAAATCCTTGACGCAGAGCAGAAGTTTCGCGCGAAACTTGATTCGGGCGGCAAGAAAGCACCGTCGGGATTTCCAGTTCCCGGGCCAGCTCTGCCGTTTGAGTGCCGATCGTTTCTCCCGCCTTCACTGTCTGGCTGCGGTTCATATCCACCAACACCAACACCGTTTCGGTAGGAGCATTTTTCAGAGTATTTAACAGCAACTCTACCGGAATCCCCGTACCCTGAATGTCAGCCGGATTGCCATCAACAGGCATCAAGTAATCCTTGCCTTCATAGCTAACACCGTAGCCGCTAAAAAAACACCACAATACATCTCCATGTTGTAGATGTTCCGCACAGAGGCTTTCGGTCAATTTCAGAATATTTTCCCGATTCGGATACGTAGATTGACCCCACAGCGACGGCGAGCTATCCGTCATCAACAGACATCCATCCGGCGCAAAACCAGCCTCCTCAGTCAAAAAACCGTAAAGTGCCTCTGCATCCTCTTGTGCATAACTCAAAGGCTGGAGTAACTGATATTGATTGATGCCTATTGCAATACAAGCGTGATGTTTCATCCCATATGCCCTATATATATAGTGGACAGATACATTTAACCCAGTAGAGGCTGGCAATCAGCCTCTACTGTGTATGGCGCGATGTGGTAAGATGCAATCTCACGACTACGCGGAGGTATCTCTCAAAGCCTTTAACATTTTGTTAAAGGCGCCATTTATGTCACGACCAATTGCGTGACCGCATTCAGGGGCAACAAATTGTTTGTTACCTGGTAATTTTGTGTGGCTCTGTCCACACTTTCAACAGCTTTTAGATCTATATTCTTCCATTACGTCTACTACAATACATCCACGTTTAGATGCTTGATGCTTCAACGTTTGAAAGAAACGGTATGCAGCTCATGCTACCATCGCTGCTGCTGTTTTGGTAGCCAACCGACCTTCCGGTGCTTTAGCATCTCGGTAGAGCGACTTTCGCTTAGTCCGCTTACCTCCGCCTCGGCGAACCAGGGTTGGATTCGATGGTCAAGCTTGCACAAAACGATAACACATCGCCGTTTAACGTTAAAACGACTTTCGCCTCCTTAGTCAGATAAGTAGTTGTCCGAAGGCAGAACTGAAGTATCTGATACTCCTACTATATTGCAGTCAAAAATTATACCCTCTGCCTGCATTCATAAAATGACGTTAAATTGAATCCCCAGCAACTACGAGTAAGCCACTTTTAGAGGGACAGACTGGATGCCCGATCGCGCGATCGCCTCCATCCTTTGGCAAAACTTCTCCCAGCCCGAACGATTCTTTAGCACGATGCACCCAGCAGAGCCCGGAACGTTGGCATCGAAATGAATCCCAAACTCTGATCGAGTTCCCCCGCTGGGAGAAAGAACAGGGTCGGGAGTGATGTGGAAAAACAGCCCTTCAATGCCACGAGTGTCCGACCAATAAGGGATTGTAGGGATTTCATAGTCAAACCCCTCAGGAATCGGGCCCTTTGCTCGTTCCCATTCGTCCCCCGGCTGTTGCCAGCCCGCGCAGCCGGAAGTCGCAACGTAGTCGATCGGCTTTCCGTCGGGATAGACAAGTTGGAGGTTTCCGTACAAAAGCTCAGTGGCAACCTTTAAGCCCATAGTAAAAGTTAGCTGCATTTCTCTAAAATTCTCCGTGTGACTTTCTCCACCGCAGATTCATTTCCGCTTATCTCTTTGGCAATTTCGTCGATCAGAACTTGACTCTGCGCGCATTTTTTTCTAGCACGAAGGCTGTCAATATCTTTGTTCAACCAAGTGAGAACCTCTAAGAGCGATTCCACCCCTGCCTTTGGATCGGCTAAAAGTTTTTCTGCTACTTGAATTGACATTATTGCGGCCTCCTGATTTCCGAGATTGCGGCTCTCCAGTTCTCAAGGTTGTCAAGTCGCTTGCCGTAAAAATCAATATTTTGCCGGATTTCAGTTCGCTCCTCTGCCGACCGGACAGCCTCTTGCTGCATTTCGCGCAGAGATTTAACAAGAACAACAACCATTCCTAGGATTACACTCAATACGGCTAAATCCACTTTTAACAAAGTTGAGGTTAAGTTCATGATTTGCTGTACAAGATAATCAGTCTTATTTTTTCCCACACATGGAACCTCAATACCAGCCACTAAGCGAACAAAACCACGTGTTTTTCGTGACAGACCCTGAAGCGACTCTCCACGCTCGCAGCGACAAAACTTACACAACTCACGACTTCATGGAAGTTATTGCAGGATTTTTGAGAAGTTACTTATTTGGAAATAGTTTTGACCTGTGGACAAAAACTGGCGCCCGCTGCAACTTACTTAAAGTTGGCTCGTCTGGATGGGCTCAAGGAAAAATTCGGGTCAGGATTATCCTAGAGTTTGCCCCAGACGAGCCTAATGACGAAACTTAAGCCTCAACTAGGCGGCTGGAGTTTCGGGTGTTACTTCAGGCGCAACATCAAGAACTTCTGAAGACATCCGGCTGGCAATATCGTTTAAGGATGTAATCGCTTGGGTAAGCGATTCCTGGGTTTCCCCAGAGCCGCCGGATTGTTCGTCAATCTTTTTGATGGCTTGAAAAGCCACACTGAAAGCGGCGACGACTGCCTGACAAAATGCTGCGTTCATAGCGCTCTTTTGTCACTCCAGAAAAATAAAAATTGCAGCCAACTGATGAAACTTATACTCAATGGGCAATCTGGCGATCGCAAACTGATAGGAACCCATACCTCAAGCTCAAAAGGGGAAAGTCTCTCGGTGTAAAAGTTCCAGGTTTTTATATGACGAGAGTGACGAAAGAGCGATAGTCAATTACCTCTTGTTGAATGAATGATTTTGAGCGTGTTAAAGATTGGGGCCAATTAAATTTTCTAATTGACTCACAACCTCCAATATCTGCTCGGTTGGCTGATTTGCTTGCTCTCCTGCAACCTCGACCCGAATGTAGTAACGGGGTTCCTGGATTACTGCCCTACGAAAGCGGTAATACCGCCTTACTTGTATTTTGAAAACAGCCAGGCCCAAGTCAACGTCATCAGGTAAGACAGGCAAAGCAAGCAAGATTTTGTTTGTCGATGGATAAACAGTTGTGGCTTGTTCTTCGACGGGCAAACTCCCGTCAACTTGCCAAACTCGGCGAACGAGCAATCTCGATACGATTTCTGAAATAGATCCGTTGGATATGTATGTCAGCCCGACTAAGTTTTGTCTGTCTGTGGCACTTTCGCTGGTTTCTTGCCAAACGAGTACAGGTTCGACAGTACCTAAATCCACCCAAGCCATTAATCACTCAAGCTCCATTCGTTATCCGCCTGCACCGACAAACTTTACGGGCCGCCAAAGGTCATCTACCAATCAATTAGAAATTCTTCGACGCCTTTGAAGTCGCTTTCGTACCATTCCGATTCCTCGGGGGGTACGTACATATCCCCGTACACATTTTGCTGGTGCTGCTCGTATTCGCCGCCAAGAATGTAATCTTGAAATTCAGCGTTACTAACGCCCCTCAAGACTCCGCCCATAGCTGCGTCTGGAACAAAACCAAAGCAGCCTTTTGCGTTTGCTGTGCTTTCCCAACCCGGAGGCATTTGACTCAATGTTGCATTGAATTGCTCATCCCCAGGAAGGATTAGTCGAAGGCAATTACTGGTGCTTTCGTTTGCGTCCATCCTGTTGGCAATGCTCCGCTCGGATCGTAAAAAGTTGACAAAGTTTTAGATGTTGCTTCGGCACCTTCTCCAGAGCCAATAGTTACTGAAGCTTTAGGAGGCTTGGGAGCATTTGCCCCGAAACAAAGCTCGTTAAAGTCTCCAGGCACAGCAAGCTTGATACCCAACTGCCCGATTACTGCTTCAGTTACGTTAGTAATCGTCACTTTCGGAAGTTGCCAAGCGTATTTAATGCCGTTGAAGGTAACGTAAACAGTTTGAATGAACGAATTAGGTCTTAAAGTTGCTGTATGCAACGGCGGTCTCGTTACCTTTTGCTTGCTGATTCTCCACCCAGCTACCTTAAGCGCCGTAATCAAACCAACAGCGCAAAACGAGGAAGTAAACCTCAGCCCAGTCCGTCGGCTTGCCCGCCTCGGTTTGGGAAAACTGCTAGCCAGAACAGTCCCTACAGGGGGAGCGGCTGGAGTAGCAATTGCCACCTGCCCCAACGTTGTTCTGTCACCAGCCGGAATGTTTGTCCAAAAAGCGTAGTTTACTGCGCCAGACTCCACGCCTGCGTCAGAAGTCGCAACTTTGATTGGCACGGAGACAAGAACTTTCTTGTCGTATTTACTCTGAGAACCCATAAATTTTTAGGTCAATTTTAGTGTGGCCTCTTCAAGCCAAGTCGTTGCTCTTTAAGCCAGGTTGTTAGCAGTGATGTAAGTCAAAACCTCTTGAAAGTGGTTTTCGTCGAAGTATTTTGGATATTGCAAATCCCATGTTTGCTGAATTTTGCCGTCAGCAATCACGTGGGTAACAGCTTTCGCTACCCCGGAATAACCGTTGTAGTCGTGAATGACTGGGGTCTCGTGGCTTGCCAAAATAAACCTAAAAGTAACCTCGGCTTTCTCTAGGCAGTCCAGCATCCTACCGTACTCATTCATCCCGCACGCTACGAGTTCGGCTCCCAATTCTTTGCACTTGTCGGCAAATGTTGAAAGTGTTTTGAGAGATTCAATTCTTGGCCCGACTTGCCAGTCTTCTCGCGACTCGCCGATAAAAATCAGCACCAAGCATTTTTTGTCAAAATCACGAATTGAAATAGGTTCATTCTTGATATCAACAGCAGGGATCTTGTTGCGGTAGTCGTTTCCCTCGCAAAGGTAAAATTCTGGAGCAACATCCCCTACTTTTAGCGTTTCTGGCATATCTGTAAACCTTAGTTGTCTTTGCTCAAGCTAATCCCTTTCTCCCAAGCTTGTCAACAGCCTGAAACCCTTACGCAGAGGTCATTTCAAATACAGGACTTTACGGACAACCCTAGGGTTGTTCCTTAGTACCTTAACTTAGGACAATGATTGTAAAGTTTTATTAAGCACATGAACTTGATAATTTACCCGATGCTGGGGACAACAAGCCAAAGAGCTATGGTTAGGGCTGCCTCTAAATTTGGGCGGCCTTATACCTACCGACCCAGGGGAACGCTGCTGAACCGGCTTTCAAAGGAAACTGGACTGTCCTTAGAGGAAGTCAAATCCCAAATTGAGCGCGAGCGTCGGTATCTTTTGAAAACTTACAAATAAGTTATCCCAGCGGTTCCAAGTCTACCGGCTCGCTTTCAGTCCACAAATCCATCTCGATCCTCTGCTCGTCCCAAACGCGATCAGACAAATCGTTTCGCCCTTGCAAGTCCTCAGAGCGGCGGCGCCACACCAAAACGGCTTTCGACGGGTAAACGATGTAAGGCTGCTGCGTGCGCCGGGCAGTTGGGTTTGTGTAGCCGGAGTCGCGGACGCCGTTGGGAACTATTTCCGCAGTAGATAAAGCTAGCAGCTCTTCTATTTTGTTGAGTGCCTCGTTCTCTGTGTTGGCGTAGACCTGCATCTGGCGGCCGTTGTTCAGTTGCGCCGTCACCAACTTTTGCCCGCTGGTGTATTGCTTGGCGGCTAGCTTAATTTTGTCCCAGGTCAATCCGCGTTTGGCGTCGGGAATTGTCACCTGTCGCTTGCGAGCCCGTTTGCCGTCCGGCATTACCCAGGGTGGCTGCTGCTTTTCCTTGAACTCAATGATTAAATAGCGTTCTTGGAAGCTAGGCCGCACATAGTCGTCAACGGGGGTACCGTTGATAAGGACTCCCACGTCTCGATTGCCGAGCATTTGGTGAGTCGCCAAAACATTAACAACAGTCGGCCTCATCACTGCTTCAGGGCCAGACAATACAATGCGCTCGTCGGGAACCGATCGATCTGGAGTGATTTCTATAGTGCGATCGGTACCGAGTACCGAATTATTTGCCACCTTTTGCATCGCCAGCCAAGCATCAATGCCGCCCGCGACGGCGTAACCGGCCTCGATACAAGCTTCTGTGCCTTCTTCAAAGCCTTCTTCTACAAAATTTCTTAAAAAAGTATTGGGAATCGACTCAATTGAGTTCTCAATGGCGCCTGCAATTGTCCAACTTTCTCCCGTTCCCCATTTGTCTATTTTCTCGCTTCCAAACAAACCTCTAAGAGCAATTCCCAGCGGATTTGCTGGATTTTTCAATGCTCCCCTAACATTTTTGTAAAGCCACAAAAATGAGGATTGCACTCCCATCCTAAATCCAGCCTGGATTACTTCACCAGCAGCGTCGAGCAGCTCGTCCAGGGCTTGCTCGCCAACTTCCTTTAGCAAGTGAGTTGCCAGCGCTTCATTGAAAGTCATAATGGCAGCAGCCGGAACTAAACCGCAACCAATCCAGCCGATCGCCCGTCCTACTGCACCCCCCAACACGCCGCCAAAAGCGTCCCACAATCCCTGGATTTGTTTGTCGATTGCTTCGTCTGAAATATTCCAGTTAAAATTAGCGATAAACTGAGTACCCCCAACAATCCAACTCCACAACTTAGTCCAACTGAACGAAATTAATTGAACAACCCCTGACACCAGAAAACCGACGAATCGCGTCGCACCGTCCCAAATAGATTCTAGGAGTCCTTTATCTTGAGAAGTCGTCGTTGCGCTCGCCGACCAAGTGCGGATAATGTTGCCACCCGTCGAAGATTCGCGCATTTTGCGACTAGCCAAATCGCGCAGAACCAACCCAATTTTTTTTACTGCATCAGCCATTTGGTTTACCTGCTTGACCTATGTTGTCGCCAATCTGTCTGATGCGGGGTCTGCGGTCTCTGGATCGGCCGTAGGGGGTTTGGGCATCTTCAATTCCCGTCTCAAAGCCAAATCCATCCTCTACCTGATCGAGGAAATCTTCCCAATCTTTAACGTGCTTAGGTTTACTCGGGTCATCGTCTTTAGCTATAGGATTTTCTAGTTTTTCGCTTAAGTCAGCACTTCCTTTGATTGATTCCAATATTTGCGATTTGATGTCTTTTTTAGGGTCTACTTGCCGCCAATGTACTGCCCTAGTGATTGCAGCAGCCTGCAACAAATCTAATAAGGAATGGCAATTTAATAACTTAAGCAATCTCGAACTTTCAATCCTTGCCTGCAAAGCTAGCGGGCGTAAAGATGCTGAAATTATTGAATTTTCATTCCTAAGATATCTCGCTGGGTTTCCTTGTTTGTATACTCAATGCCTTTGACGTGGATTATGCTTTCCTTGATGAGTTCATCAATTGACTCGGCTTTTGGGGTAAACGTTGAGGGCATTTCAATGTCCGATTCGTCATAAGGGAAATTCATGTACTTGGCAATTGCCATGCTTGCCAAGTAAGCTTTAATCGCTTCTTGGCGCCCCATTCCGGACTCGCACAAGTTGCGAGTTGATAAAGCGACGAGGGCTTCTACATTTGCTTGCAAACTGAGGATTTGCCCCTCCATTTCGGCAATTGATTCTGCCAAATTTGGGAATTTAATTTGTTTGCCCTGGTCGCCTTCTTTTGTTAAATCGCTGTATTTAACATCAATTTGAATTTGCCACTGACCCCAGCGTTCGTCATCACGCTGGAACATCCACATCAAAAGATCGGCAAAGTCTTCAATTTTCTCTTGGAGCGGTTCTGCTGGTTGTTGACCTTTTTCAACTGTTTGAATAATCGTACTAGGAAGCTCGCCGGGAAACTTGCTAATCCCCAGTCTTTTGTGAATTTGGCGCATCAATTTGATGGATTCGCGACAGCATTCATCCATTTCTTTTCTAGGTGGTGAATTGGGGGGAACAGGAAAAAAGGCTGGGGGCAGTACAAGCTCATTGAAAGGAACTCCGATAGATCCATCCGAGCATATAGGTGGCGAGCGAATAGAAATCAGGGAAACCTTGAAATCAAAAACCTCTCCTGGCATTCCGCCAAATCCTTGATAATCTTTGTGGAAATATTCAGTGTAAGTATATTCCTGCCGAATTGTGACAATATAAGAATCAAAAGTCCTGCCACGGTTAGACAACCAAAATGAATTGATTTGCAGAGTAACGTCGAATTTCTTCTCAAACATTACCCATTTGCCAGCACCAAACGACTTGTCGGCATCTGACGGGAATTTTGGGTTGTAGCCAACATAATCCGCCCCATTCATGTTTTTTACACCGTACTCAAATTCTTCTGCTATTTTTTTTAGAGCTCCTGAGACGGGAAGGGCGGCGGGCCACCTCCATGCCTGTATCATTGCAGTCCATTTGACGCCATCCGGGCATTGAGATTGAATATTTAAATTATCAGGAATATAGATTGTTGGTGTTGGCGTAGGTGTTGGCGTAGGTGTTGGCGTAGGTGTTGGTTCTTTCTTCTCAGGAAACCCAAAACCAAGCTGAATAGAAATCGGCGTCCCCGGAATTTGCACCGAAAATCCTACCCCTACGCCTTCAGAGGATTTAGAAACCTCAACACCAATCCCGACCACCTCGCCGCTAACACTTCCGCCCTCTATTTGACCCGTACTGGTATTGACAGTGACGCCCCCGCCAAGTCCGACTACTCCCCCCGGAATCTCTGCGCTGCCAGCGATCGAAATCGAACTTTTAGAAGGATCCTCATAATTGGGGTTTCCGCTGATGTCCAACCCTATGGGGCTTACATCCACACTGACTCCCCCGGTTACTGACACTCCACCAATATTTGCCACTTCGCGGGTGACTCCAATTCCACCGCTGGACGCTGAGGGCTGAGATTTTTGACCCATGTCTACGCCGCTATCTTTGCCGAGGTCGATCGCACTTGACCCCCTTGTGGCGCTGGGCGACAGAGACGATTTAGACGAAACCCTAGACATAGCTCGCCTCTATTCCCGAAATCCGGGATGGACTACCTTCGGCGATCGCCCAAAGTTCACCTGTCAGCGTTTCCTCGGTTAGGTTCCCTCCACCATTGGAGGCCAAATAAATTCCTGAACCTACCGCAACGCTCGAATTGCCAGCAATCCAAATATCTGCATTCCCGGTATTTGTGGCGTAGAAAATCGCCCTATTTGCATTAGCCAACCTAAATCTAGTCGGGGCTGTTGAAGGGATGTCAATACCATAAGGGATGGCACTTCCCACAATCTTATTTACTGGCTTGGCTATCAAATCAATCTCGTATCTAAAATCGCCCTCGAAATTAATATAATCTCCTGCCCCAAGCACGCCATGACCATAATTAATTATTGATATCCCCAACCTGTCATCCGGGCTTAGTAACTTTAATTGATTGATTGTAAGGTAGGGAATTGTAAAGGGAATTGTCGTCTCTCTTCCTTTATTCTGCAACCTTGCGGTTGCCAAGTTTGACCAAGTTCCCCCGCCTTTTCGAGCGTGAAACCTCACCCCAACAAAAGGATAATCCTCCTCAATCGCAAGCATCGCAGCAATTTTTTCTGCTGCTGTCATCTCCGGGTAAATATCGGGGTAAGGCGCCCTCTTGAACGAAGGCAGATCTATCGCGCCACTAAGTGCTTCTAGGTAGAAGCTTCTCCCTAAGTGGTGGGAATTAACCAGCGAGTTGTATTCGGCGAATGCGTCCGCACAATTCAATATTTCAATGATTCCCGTGCCATCGGCACTCGTGACGGTTCGTCTAAAAGTCCTGGTGTTTTCTAATTTGTTTTCTGCCATTGGTTAGGTTAAGTAAGTTTTCCCTTCAATAACAGAGCCGCCACCAGGCAAAATGATAATTTCTATAGGGAATTCTAGCGATGCACTAAACGTTGCATTTGTGCCACCGCTGTTATTGAGCACGTGTTGGCACCGCGTTACGGCGGTGATTTTGTCAGGGTTTTTAGCCAGGTCTAATTCTAGGAGTTTTAGGGCAATCACAGCTTCCATTGCGGCCTGTGCCAAGTTTGGCGCCAAGCTGCTTCCACCCGTTCCGCTTGTAAAAGTCGAGCCGACGAGGTAATGGGTTGCGGCGTATTGGGAAACACCGTTAGCGGTATTGCTCGCGGTTACGTTGAGCAATAAGTCGATGTTTGCCTTTTTAGTAGACAGGTTTGCCGTAATACTTATTTTGTCGGTTCTGTCTACCGCAACTCGCGAGAGCCGATTTTCCTCCTGTTCGAGCAGCCCAAGAATGCCGTAAACATAACGCTCCTTACTGGCCGGCCCTGTTGGGGCCGAGTAAGAAGTTCCCGAGACAGTAGCTCCGGCGCCTGATGTGTGTGGTGCCATATTGATAGCAAGTTAGTAGGAATCTATTCTCAGTTTATGCAGGATTTTGTTGTAAATATGATTGTCGTTTTTTCTTAAGAAGTTGCTCTTTTAGATAAAAGAGCAACTTCTTAAGTTTTAACTACTCCCTCGCTGTACGGGTTTGAGGCGCTAGAGTATAAAGGGGTGTTAAAAGGTTGTCGATTGTCTTGTTTTTAGAGGGAAAGGGCAACAGGTGAAAGTTAATGGATTTGGACAGGCCTCGAAAATGACTCAAGACATTTACGAGCGAATCAGCAAACATTTTTTTACAGATGTTCACAGGGTTTTCTTGGCTGTTTCTTGGTACACTGGAGAGAGACCGGAGGCTATACTAAAAAGCAAGGTTTCGCAATTTTATGTAAATCCATCTAGGCGCATCGTGCGCTCGGAAATAATCTACAGCGCGACGACACGGAAAGACAAGAAAACCAGAGAAGTCCCCTGTCACATTGCTCTGGAAAAAATTCTTCGAGATTATGAATGCTTGGAGGATGGCTATTTATTCCCGTCCCGAGTTAAGCCGGGGAAGCCTTTGTCGCGGCAGGCGATCGATCGCGCTTTTCGACGCGCATTAAAAAAAGCCGGCCTTGAAAATCAGGGATATTCCCTGTATTCAGCGAGAAGGGGCTTTATCACGAGGCTAGATAACCTCGGTTGCAGCCCTGGGCTGATTAAATCCCTATCCGGTCACGCGAGCCTTTCGTCACTCGGGCGATATATCGAAATTTCAGAAGAACAGCGCAAAAATGCGATCGCAAATTTCTAAAAATGACATTATTCAATATTTCCCCACAAGCTTCACAGCAACAGCCGACAAGTTTCTCTAACTCAAACACCACGGTTAGCTTTTCCCTGACTACTGCGACAACGACGATCGCTCCCGATCGCCCTGGCAGAAATCGAAAAGGAGCAATGCTTTACAACGCGGGTACGGCAAATGCAATTTTTAATTTGGGGACAACCGTATCTCCAACCATTTTCACCAAAGAACGAGACGGAAGCCCCAGGCTTTAGACTTGGGGAGGAAGTCGCCAGCGGTTTCAACCGCCTTCAATATTTTACATAACTAATTGAAAGGTTATGTAAGAATTAAATCGTAAGTAAGAACAACCATCTACGTGTTGAAACACTCTAGTATCGGAGAAATCCCGGCACAGTGAGCCACCACTACGATCGTAGTAAGCCTGTATAACTGACAAGTAACGGCAGAGTGTGAAGCGTACCTATCTGGCAAAAGTGATGGACTCCGAAAGCAAGCACATACAATTTAAAAGTAAGCGCAATTGCAATACCTTTTGTACTGGTAGTTGTTTTGAGCGTCTAGAGGTGCTTTGATAACGCCTTTGAGAGTCCCTTTGTGGTCTTAATCAAGAATCCCCCCGATTTATCGGTGGGGAGTATCAAGGCCGAGCTTTTACCTGGGGGGTATTTTTCCGATCCAAGTGGCTGGCAAGGGCCGATCGTCGCGCGCGCTACTTCCTCCCCCACTGTTATCAACGTCACTGAGCCGATCGTTATTATCTAATGCTGCAAAACCCAATTACTGAGCCTCAAGTACCCGGTGCGATCGCTCGCGACTCTGAGGTAGCGGCAGCGATAAACGCACACTTGGCGGCCGCAGACCCTCACGCTCAGTACCTGCTGCAAGCCGAGGGAGACGCGCGATACCGACTAGCAGGGGCACTGACTGATGCTGATATCCCTGCTGCAATCGCTCGCGACAGCGAAGTAACGGCGGCGATAAACGCGCATTTGGCGGCCGCAGACCCTCACGCTCAGTACCTGCTGCAAGCCGAGGGAGACGCGCGATACCGACTAGCAGGGGCACTGACTGATGCTGATATCCCTGCTGCAATCGCTCGCGACTCTGAGGTAGCGGCAGCGATAAACGCGCATTTGGCGGCCGCAGACCCTCACGCTCAGTACCTGCTGCAAGCCGAGGGAGACGCACGATACCGACTAGCCGGTGCACCCCTTCTTACGTCAGTGCCGCTGCCCACTGCCAACGTGGCGGGGAATTCCGCTGCGATGTCATGGAATTCTGTTCAGATCGGATTTGGGACAGCTGAATTTTGCAATTATTCCGGCCTTGGCGCTACCGTGTACACACAAGTCGAGTTGGAAATCAAATGACGGAAAAAAACGGAAATTTATTTTTTTAATCCTTGATTTCCCGTCAACCATTATCAATAAGTTAAAACTATTGATAAAAACTTCCCTCATCTCAAAACCTTGCCTACGTCAGGTTGTGTCAGACACAGCCAGGTTTCTAGGAGTTGTGTGTACACGGTAGGGCCTTGGCGGGGGAGATGCATTTAATTTTTTTCGATTGCCTGGTAACGAACCTTCACCTCCCACACTCTCTAATAGGGTTTCGCGCATTGATATTTCTGGGGCCTACATTCAGACTTCCGATAAGAGGCTGAAGAAAAATTTTTCACCAAGCCCAGGGCTGGCAGCAATCCTCTCCTTATCTCCCCAAAAATACCAACATCATGAATGTTGCGGTTTCAAGTCGAAAGATAAAAAGTTTGAACTAGGGGAAAGCTTTGTAAGCAAAATAGGTTTTTTTGCCCAAGATGTAAGGGAAATAATTCCCGAAGCCGTTTCGGGCACAGGCGCCGACGGGGAATTATACGGGATTGATTACAGTTGCATCGTGGCTTGCTTAGTGCAAGCCGTCCAGGAACAGCAGGCACAAATAAAAAAACTAGAATCCCAGCTAAAGTCAATTTCTAAAATTTAGTTAGGAATGAAATTTAAATAAGTTCGGCATCTTCAGACCAACCGACTTCTCGGGCAATAATTGAGAGAGAAATGTTGCTTAATTTATTAAATTTTCATTCCTTAGCAGGCGATAGAGTAGCAGCTACTTCCAGCGGTGATGCTCCCGCCGCCAAAAGCGATCGCACTTCCTGCACTTTCGCCTGCGCGATCGGCGAGTCAGTGTTGCCGCCTTTGATGTGAATGTGGCGAACTTTGCCACCATCTCGGTAGCTAAATCGAAAGTATTCCCCGCTGCGGGCCGTTCCCCGCGGGCGGTAAGTAGAGATGGACGATGCGAACTTTGTTACAGAATCAATTGTGGGGGGATTTGATTCTGTAACAACAGGCTCGACATCTACTGTTACAGAATCAATTGTGGGGGGATTTGATTCTGTAACAACAGGCTCGACATCTACTGTTACAGAATCAATCTTGTTGGCCGGAAGCAATGCAAACTCACCCGGGTAAAGATACCCCCAAGATTCGGTGAGCTCGTTCCAAAATTTGCAGCTTCCGTCCAGCGGATGAATGCCCTCGATTTTGACAATATCTCCCTTTTTCAGGCCGGCGGTGTGAGGTGTCTTTCGCTTCAGTTTCAAAAGATCGCCAACCCTGTAGAGTGTTCCGACCGCTGGAGAATTCTCGAATAAGGGAAGTTGAGTATTCATATAAAGCCAAAATCTAAAATCTAATTTGTGCAAGCCGATCGCCCAAAAGAGCGATCGGCTAATTTTCAAAAAATCCTAGATGTCGCTAGCGAATTCCGGAGGCATCATTGT
>NZ_JAHREU010000102.1:0-15696 GCF_020883145.1 Microcoleus sp. CAWBG27 | reverse complement strand
CGCTTTCAATATTCTGTTGAAAGCTTTGAGGGATACCTCCATGTCTGGTAAGCTGCAAGCTTTCCAGATTATGCCATACACAGTAGATTTGGGTGGATTCCTAGATTTACCGGGTTAAATGTATCTGCACCCTTATCCCTATCAATCTTTCTCCTTCGCTGGCGGTGTCTGTCAGCCGGAGTCCCGAGGTTCCGCTTCCAAAATGCTGATAATGGTGCACAATTTCAAATTAACAACAAAACTTGCACTGTTTTGAGTAAGCTTTTGGTGGAACAGCTCAGAATGGCTGTTTCTCAGAATGATGCAAAATATCAAATTTATCATCAATCCTGTCCAATTACCAATTACGAACCTATGCCCCGCCGCCAAGACTTAAAAAAAATTCTCCTGATTGGTTCCGGCCCAATTGTTATCGGCCAAGCGTGCGAGTTCGACTATTCGGGGACACAAGCTTGCAAAGCTTTGCGAGAAGAAGGTTATGAAGTAGTGCTGGTGAATTCCAACCCTGCAACGATTATGACCGATCCGGAAACTGCCGATCGCATTTATATCGAACCTCTAACGCCGGCCATCCTCGAACAAATCATCGCTAAAGAAAGACCTCAAGCAATTTTACCGACTATGGGAGGTCAAACTGCACTCAATTTAGCAGTTGCCGTTGCTAAAAATGGTGTTTTGGAAAAATACGATGTAGAGTTAATTGGCGCTAAATTGCCAGCCATTGAAATGGCAGAAGACAGGCTGTTATTTAAGGAAGCGATGGCACGAATTGGTGTGGCAGTTTGTCCTTCGGGAATTGCTAACAATCTCGACGAAGCCAAAGCAATCGGCCACCAAATTGGTACTTATCCGTTAATTATCCGTCCGGCTTTTACAATGGGCGGCACGGGAGGCGGCATTTCTTACAATCAAGAAGAGTTTGAAGAAATGGCCCAAGGTGGTGTTGATGCCAGTCCCGTATCGCAAATTTTGATCGAACAATCTTTGATCGGTTGGAAAGAGTACGAACTGGAAGTGATGCGGGATTTGGCAGATAATGTAGTGATTATTTGTTCGATCGAAAATCTCGACCCGATGGGAATTCACACCGGCGATTCGATTACCGTCGCACCAGCCCAAACTCTGACAGACAAAGAATATCAGCGCCTGCGGGATGCTTCGGTGAAAATTATCCGCGAAATTGGAGTAGAAACAGGCGGTTCTAACATTCAATTTGCAGTGAATCCAGTCAACGGCGATTTTATTGTAATTGAAATGAATCCCCGGGTTTCTCGTTCCTCCGCCTTGGCCTCGAAAGCAACCGGTTTCCCGATCGCCAAAATGGCGGCAAAATTAGCAGTAGGTTACACCCTAGACGAAATTTCCAACGATATTACCAAGAAAACTCCCGCGTCTTTTGAACCGACAATTGACTACGTGGTGACGAAGATTCCCCGATTTGCCTTTGAAAAGTTCCCCGGTTCCGAACCGACTCTGACAACGCAAATGAAGTCAGTAGGCGAGGTAATGGCGATCGGGCGCAGCTTCAACGAATCTTTCCAAAAAGCACTGCGGGGATTGGAAACTGGCCGCGCAGGTTTCGGGTGCGACAAACCGGAAAAGTTGCCGAGTTTGGAACAAATTCGCGCCGGTTTACGCACGCCAAATCCCGATCGCATTTTTACAGTCCGTCACGCGATGATGATGGGAATGTCCGTGGAAGACATCTTTGAACTCACAGCAATTGACCCCTGGTTTTTGGATAAAATGCAGGAATTGCTGGAAGCCGAGAAGTTTTTGAAACGAACTGCGCTCAAACAGTTGACAAAAGACACAATGTTTGAAATAAAGCAGTTGGGATTTAGCGATCGCCAAATTGCTTACGCTACCAAAACATCGGAAGATGAAGTCCGCGCCTACCGCAAACAATTGGGCGTAGTACCGATTTACAAAACAGTTGATACCTGTGCCGCTGAATTTGAAGCCTTTACACCATATTACTATTCCACCTACGAAGCGGGAGCAGCAATTTGGGAATTGGGCGATGAAGAAAAGAAGATTTCGCCTGTCGGCCACAGTCTGGCGCCGGAGTCGGAAGTTTTGCCTTCTACCAAGCGCAAAGTCATGATTTTAGGTGGCGGCCCAAACCGGATCGGACAGGGGATTGAGTTTGATTATTGTTGCTGTCACGCTTCCTATTCCCTCGGGGAAGACGGGTTTGAGACAATTATGGTCAACTCGAACCCGGAGACGGTTTCAACAGATTACGATACGAGCGATCGCCTTTATTTTGAACCGCTAACAAAAGAAGATGTTCTCAACATCATCGAGGCGGAAAATCCCGAGGGAGTAATCATTCAATTTGGCGGACAAACGCCGCTGAAATTGGCGCTTCCTTTGCAAAAAGCTCTCGAAAATCACCCCGACGTACAAACAAAAATCTGGGGAACTTCCCCGGATTCTATTGATGCGGCAGAAGACAGGGAAAGATTTGAAAAGATTCTGCGGGAATTGGATATTCAGCAAGCTGCTAACGGTTTGGCCCGTAGTTTTCAAGATGCTTTGATTGTCGCTCAACGTATCGGTTATCCAGTCGTAGTGCGCCCCAGTTACGTGTTAGGCGGACGAGCAATGGAAATTGTTTATTCCGATGCCGAATTGGAACGTTACATGACTTATGCGGTGCTGGTAGAACCGGATCATCCGATTTTAATTGATAAATTCTTGGAAAATGCGATCGAGGTTGATGTAGATGCGATCGCCGATGCGACTGGCAATGTCACCATCGGTGGTATTATGGAGCACATCGAAGAAGCGGGCATCCACTCCGGCGACTCGGCTTGTTCCATCCCTTACCAAACGCTTTCCGACGCAGCCTTAGTCACAATCCGCCGCCAGACAGTGGAACTAGCAAAAGCCTTGAAAGTCATCGGGTTGATGAACATTCAATTTGCGGTACAAGGCGAACAAGTTTTCATTTTGGAAGCTAACCCGCGCGCTTCTCGTACAGTACCTTTTGTATCCAAAGCAATCGGAGTTCCCCTAGCAAAAATGGCATCGCGAGTCATGTCTGGCAAAACTCTGGAAGCTTTAGGTTTTACTAAAGAGATTGTACCAATTCACGTTTCCGTGAAAGAAGCCGTGCTACCGTTTGCTAAATTCCCAGGAACTGATACATTGTTAGGGCCGGAAATGCGATCGACTGGCGAAGTCATGGGAATTGACACAGATTTCGGCAAAGCCTTCGCCAAAGCTCAACTCGGAGCTGGCCAAGTAATGCCGCAGTCGGGAGTTGTGCTGGTTTCGATGCGCGATCGCGATAAACTAGCAGTAGTACCAGTAATCAAGGAATTCTTGGAATTGGGTTTCAAAATAGTCGCAACCCACGGTACGCGCAAAGTTTTGCGAGAGCAAGGTTTAGAGGTAGATTTGGAATTGAAGCTGCACGAAGGGCGGCCAAATTTGTTGGATTCCATCAAGAATGAGAAAATCCAACTAATTATTACCACACCTTCCGGCGAAGAATCCCGCGCCGACGGCATCTTTATCCGCCGCACAGCTTTGACTTACAAAATCCCGATTATTACCACAATAGCCGGCGCTAAGGCGACAGCATCGGGAATTCGATCGCTCAAATCGCATCCGATGGAAGTGAAAGCAATTCAAGACTATTACCCGCAAGCGTAGAGTTATTGTAGGGTGAGAAACACGGTTCGATCCTTAGACCACAGATCCCCCCTAGCCCCCCTTCTTAAGGGGGGGACAAGAAATGCTCAAAGTCTCTCTTCTTAAAGGGTAGATAGGAAATGCTCAAAGTCCCCCTTTTTAAGGGGGATTTAGGGGGATCTAGACTCGGCTATAAACCTACGATACTTATGGCACACCATACAAACTGCGTACCGCCCAAAACCTAATCTGAATGAGAATCCAAAGCACCGCTAGACAGCATCAACCTCGGCCAAACCAACAAGAAAAATCCCATCCAAGCCAATAAAGGAATCGCGACTAAAACAGTTATCCAAACAGTTTTTAGCAAAAACCAACTACCAGAAATTAGACTTGTCCCTGTCAAAAGAATCGACCAAGGCTGACACCACCAGGGTTTGTAATTCCAAGGACTAACAGCTTTTTGTTCGGAAATAGATTTCATGTTTTTAGTGATTTTTCATATATAATAACCCAGTTAGCTCCATTAACCTAATTTAAACATTCATCACCTGTTCGGCTGTCAGCGTTAATTCGGGAAAAGTCCGAGACACAATTCGATCGCTGCCCTTAAACGCAGTTGTTTGATAATTGCCTTCTGCATCCAAAAGGTGGACAAATACAGTCGCAACTTTCGGCTTTCCGATGAATTTTGAGCTAGCAATTCCCAAATAATCCACAACCCAATATTCGGAAATCCCGAGACGCTGATACTCATCAAATTTGTGAATATAATCGACATTCCAATTCATTGATGTTACCTCCACCGCCAACTGAATTGGTTCCCGCACAGCAGCATAGGCAGAACGATCGGAATACCACAAATCGCGATCGATTACACTGACATCAGGTCTCCGCCCTTGTTCAATTCCAGCTTTATTTACAGTTCTGATAGCTGTTTTGCTTGTCACTACATAATTTAAGTTCAGATTTTTGATTTGAGTGTGAAAAGAGTCATGGATGTAGTCGGCAACATCAATATGATTTCGGGTTGAAATTATTTCGACAATTTCTCCATTTACCAGTTCATAGAGTCCATCTTCGGGACATTCTACAAGGAATTGATCGAAGGTCAGTTTTTGTGTGACTTTTTCAATCATAAGATTTACCCTTGTTTTGCAGGAATACTATTAGCATATACTAGCACAGACAGGAATGAATTCGTTTTTTGACCGCAGATCGAGGCGGATGAGCGGGGACGAACAAAAGATCGTGAAGCGAAGCTATCGGGAGCGTGAATCACCCTTCTGATATTTGACACTAAATATTTGACGCTGATATTTCACGAAAATGGTAAAATGCGATCGCCCTAGCAAGTTGCATTTAAATATGTTACTGAGTTGATACAGTAAAGTGACAATGCTAAAAACCGAGCCACTCCAAGGTCAATCCTGAACCATGAGACTAGACGAAGCCGTAGAATTTGCCGAAAACCCAGAGCCACGGTGTCCCTGCGTCCTCCTGCTGGACACCTCCGGCTCCATGCAAGGCGCACCCATAGACGCTTTGAATGAGGGGCTGGAAGTTTTTAGGAATGACCTAATTAAAGATGAACTAGCTAAAAAGCGAGTCGAAGTCGCGATTATTTCCTTTGACAATAATATCAAAGTCGTGCAAGACTTCGTGACCGCCGATCAGTTCGAGACACCGCTGCTGACAGCCCAAGGACAAACCCACATGGGCGCCGGCATTCAGCTAGCACTAGACACCATCGCCGCCCGCAAATCCGAATACCGCAACAACGGCATTACCTATTACCGCCCGTGGGTATTTATGATTACCGACGGCGAACCTCAAGGTGAATCGGACGATGTTGTGGAAGTCGCAGCACAGCGGATTAAAGAGGAAGAAACTAACAAGCGCGTGGCTTTTTTTGCAGTCGGTGTGGAAGGTGCGAATATCTCCCGTCTCGCGGAAATTGTTGAGCGCACTCCTGTAAAATTGAAAGGATTAGACTTTCGAGAGATGTTCATTTGGCTGTCGGCTAGTATGCAGAGAGTTTCTCACTCAAAAATTGACGAACAAGTCGCATTACCGCCGCCCGGATGGGGAACTGTTTAGTCAGTTGACAGTTGACAGTTGACAGTTGACAGTTGGCAGTTGGCATTAGTCATTGGTAAGGTGCGAAGTGCTTACAATGAATTGGGAGAATCTCAATTTTGCTTTAAAAGTGCTGTCCCGGCTCGCTTGGCTATAGAAGCGAGCGGGGACAGCACTACATAAAAATGCTTTTTACAACAATGAGATGCTCCCAATCAATTTCCATAGTTTTGAATTTACTAAGTTTTGAATACAAGAGTTATTAATGGATAATTCATTATTTAATTGGCAAGTTGTAGCCGCATCGGTGACTGGCACGAGCCACGAAAAACGATCGCAACCCTGTCAAGATGCCCACTGTTGGCGCGTCTTGTCTAACGGTGTTTTGGTAGCAGCGGTAGCTGACGGCGCGGGTTCGGCTGCACTTGCCGAAGTGGGGGCAAAAATTGCTGTGGAAGCGGTTGTGGAAACGATTTGCCAACAGGATTTGCAGCCTGAAAGTGACGAGGAATGGCAGGTATTTTTTACCGCATCCCTGCAAGTTGCGCGGGCGGCTGTGGAAGCGGAAGCTGCAACCCGGGAAGTGGCGGCGAGGGATTTAGCTTGCACTTTAATTGCGGTTGTGGCTACGCCGGAATTGATCGCTGTTGCTCAAATCGGCGATGGTGCGGCGGTGGCGGGTGATAGTGCGGGAAATGCGATCGCCCTTACTGTACCTCCCTGCGGTGAATACATCAACGAAACCGTGTTTTTGATTTCGCCAAATGCGATCGAAACAGCGCAATTTCAGGTAATGCGGGAAAAACTGCCGCACTTGGCTGTGTTTTCCGACGGCTTGCAAATGCTCGCTCTCAAAATCCCGGAAGGTACGCCCCACGGGCCGTTTTTTGCACCTTTGTTTCGGTTTTCGGGCACGGCGAAGGAAGATGCGGATGCAAAAGAGCAATTAGAGTCGTTTTTGCGATCGCCCCGCGTGTGCGATCGCACCGATGATGACTTAACATTATTGTTAGCAAGTTTTTCAAGGAATGTCCAATCTGTTTAAATCCCCTTAAAAAATCCGGCTCAAAAATTATGACAGCTCAACGAATTAGTGCAATTAGCTTGTTGCGAGAAACATTTGCCGCTGCGGGAGCTATATACGCTCCCCAGTTGACTATCAACTCTCCCAGTTTAATATTTGCTGTACTCAATAGTGTTGGTCTGGGTTCGGCAGCTATTCCTTTGAATATTATCTACTGGTTCGTGGCAATTCCTTTCTTGTCGGGATCTCTTATTTTCTACACTTACCGAAGTTTGACAGGAAATCAAGTAACTGTGAGTGAGGCTTTCCATCAAGCAAACAGGAGATTGCTGCCACTTATTTTGGTTTATATTATATCTTTTGTGCTAATTTTTGCAGGCTTCATTGCACTAATCATTCCCGGATTGTATGTATCATATCGCTTAATATTTCCACTTTACGCTACCGTCATTGATAACTCTTCGGCGCTTGACAGTCTTAGCAGCAGTTGGGAATTAACCAAAGGGCGCTGGTGGTTGATATTTCGATCGACTTTTCTGATATTTTTTGTAGTTATTGTACCAACAATATTGATTTCCCTATTAATCGATCCGACGGCGAAATCTTTAGCATCTAAGCTTACGGCTAATGTACTGGGATTTTTAGTGGCACCGTTGATGAGTGTTTATTTTGTTTTATTATACCAGCGCCTGCGGGAATCGGCAACAACTATGAAATAGACATCTCCTCAAATAAAGTCAAGGGCTTGCACGATACCTGCCCCACAACAATTGTTCGAGATGTTTAATGAGTGGCGAAAATTTGGTGCGGTTCTATAATAAAATCGAGGTGTCAACAATTCTGGTTTAATCTGTAGAGTAGGTCGTCACTTGCAAGCACAAGAGATTAAGGATAAGCTCAACTCCCTAATTAGCGAAGCAGATCTCATAGATCCGAGTTTGGCGAGAAGATTGGATGAAATCAATCGCTGGGTGAAAGATGTTAAACCCGGTTCGCTAACTGCTAAGAAATTTGTGCTGGCTTTTTTGCTACAGCTTATGCGAGATTCTCAGGTTTGGCTGGCGGTTCAATCTCTGCCTTCGGAAGGAGAGCGACAACGGGCGTTTGAGTTAATGACTCCGGGTGAAAGGTATTGGTACAGTTATTTATTTCCTAAATGGCTGAGTGAAAACGATCGCAAATTTTACATCTGGAAACAAAAACTCAAGGCGGGTAAATTCGATCCGGCTGACGATGGCGTCATTCGTGCGATCGCCGCCCGGATAGTCGAACGTCAAGGCAGTGTTTTGTATCGCTATGTAGCAGATCTTTCTATGGCTACCGATTCGATCGTCAGCAACCGCCAACAGCAGCCCCTCTGCATTCAAGTCACCACTCTTTCTGATGAGTTTTCGGAACAAAAATATCAAAAATGGCAACAAACTCTTCAAGGCTGGGGGATTGACAGAGGACTATTTTTAAGTTATGATACAAAAGATGCAAATTTCCTGAACCAGTTAGTTAACATTGCATTATATAATAGTGATAATTTGCCCGCAGGTCGTTACCTTAAATTCCCATAAATTCACCCGATCTGCTGCTGAGAATAGTTCGACTGCTCAAAATTCGGTGAACAAGAAATTTTGAATAACTCGCATATTGCAGAATTTTAGACAATGCCACCAACTTAATCATCAGCCCGCTTCCCTTGGGCCCGAAGGCTACGCCAAGATTTTTCCTCCCATTCTCTGTTTCCCGGGGGGATATGGCAAAGTGCGTTCAACAGTTGACAGTTGACAGTTGACAGTTGACAGTTGACAGTTTGAGAGGGAACTCTACCCTTAAGTCCGAGGATTGGAGTAATGAATAGTCTGATTTTAATTTCTCCCGATCGGCATTGGGGCTTTCAACCAATTCTTTCTGGTAATCGGTAATAGATACGAATGTGTTAAGCAACGAGAAAATTCAGGGCTGCAATCAATAGCGGTAAGGTGCGGAATTCGCACTTTACGAAAGATAGAGGTTCTGCGTAATTCCTGGCCCAGCAACGGGAAGATTTACCACAGCAATCAATAGCCGTAAGGTGCACGGCCCGATGGCTGCCTGCGAATGATAGAGGTTCTCCGGAATTCCTGGCTGAGAAATGGGAAAATTTACAGAAACAATCAATTTTTTCATTCAGTTGACAATTGACAGTTGACCGCTTGAGGGCATTTGACAATCATAAGGAAGAGGATTGGAGTAATGAATAGTCTTCTCTTAATTCCTCCCGATCGGGGTTCCAGCTTTAAACCAATTCTTTCAGGTAAAATAACTAGCAACTGGGTATAAATTGAATTGAGATTAGATTGAAGTGCGCTGAAATTGTTGGAAATAAAATCAAATTACATCAAAATCAATACTATGACAGTAAAAGGTACAAGCACCGTTGAAAGCAATTTACAAAAAGTCTTTGAAGAACTAGAAGCTGCCCGAAAAATGCAGGATGATTGGATGCACCACGGGGTTGATTTTGTTGATTTGTATGTGGAAAATGCTGGCGGTGATTGGTTAGAAAGGTGGGCAAAATGTGAAGAAGAATTAGAGCAGATCAAAAATAAACAGGTAGATATTGAAGCAGTCAAAGTAGCGATCGGCCTGGACGACTTTGGGCAAACCGAACTGCTGGAAACGGCCTTGAGCAGCCGCTGCGATCGCCCGGAGGAGTCTCCGGCTGGGGAAGATGTGAAGCAAAAACGGCTTTCACTCTTAGGCGGAGCGATTTTCGGTGCTGTTGTTACCGATTACCTGTACCGCGAATATCCCGAACTCGATTGCGATGCGATTTCAACCTTAAAAGCTCGTTTAGCAGACAGTCAAAAACTCTCGGAATTTGCGGAAAATCTGAAATTGAACGAACTCTGTCGGGGAGCCGTCAGCGGGAAAGCAACAAAACCAAGCGAGTACAATAGATTTTTAGCCCAGACTTTTGAGGCTTTGTTGGGCGCGATTTACTTGGAGTTCGATCGCGATTTTTTGCGTGCGGGTAACTGGCTGATCCAGCAGTCGATCGAAGGAACGATCGGCGAACACTTCGATCTAACTCAGCAGTCGAAAAGTACGCTCTTAAACGAGCTAAAACGCCGGGAAATCTTGGGTGCGGACATTCTAGAGGCGATCGCGATCGACTATTTGTACAACCGCTTTCCCGATCGCAACAGCAGCCAGTTAACCCGCTGGAAAAATCTGTTAGCCGCCCAAGAGATTTTCCCCAAAGACTTTAAGGCAAAATTAGGCAGTCATTACCTGGAATTGGAGAGCAATTTCTCGCGCACCCGCGACTGGTTGGTGGATAACTTCATCAAAACCGCAGTTGACGAACTTGAAGAGGAAATAGGCGGTTCATCAGTTGACAGTTGACAGTTGACAGTTGACAGTTGACAGTTGACAGTTGACAGTTGACAGCTACCTCTTTCGTCGATAGAACAGGATTGGAGCAATGAATCATTTTGTTTGATTTCCTCCGTTTAGGGCGAGGCTTCAGGCCCAATTTTATCGGTAAACTAAAATCAACTCATAAAAAAAATTGGGAAAACAGCAATGGTTACACAACTGCAATCTCCCGAAAAATCAAATGTAATCTACCCCGAAGATAACGGCGAACCGATATCAAACAATACCGATCAGTTTCGATTAATTGTTTGGATTAAAGAAAACTTAGAATTGCTGTTTGCAAATGACCCGAATGTTTTTGTAGCGGGTGACTTGCTGTGGTATCCGGTGGAAGGAAATAATAAACTATCCCAAGCACCAGATGTGATGGCAGTTTTTGGCATACCAAAAGGATACCGAGGTTCTTACCAACAGTGGAACGAAGGTAATATTGCACCGCAAGTCGCCTTTGAAATTTGGTCGCCGGGAAATCGGATCGGTTTGATGATTCAAAAATTCCAATTTTACGAACGCTACGGTGTGGAAGAATATTATTTGTACAACCCGCAAACTTTAGAACTGACAGGATGGTTGCGGCGAGAGTCACAATTTGAAGCGATCGAACAAATGGACGGTTGGGTAAGTCCGAGACTGGGAGTGCGGTTTCAATTATCTCAAACAGGACTCGAAATGTTCGGGGCTAACCAAGAACCGTTTATGAATTTTGTGGAACTCGATCGACTGCGACAGCAAGCCGAGGCGCGGGCCGAACAGGCAGAAATGCTGCTGGAACAAGAGCGATCGCGATCGCAAGCCTTAGAATCAAGACTCCGAGACATGGGAATCGATGCCGATCGACTCTAACCACAATTGCAAAATTGAACTATTGTGGAACAGGCATCTTGCCTGTTGCTGAGTTTTCCAGGACGGGCAGGATGCCCATCCCACAATAAAATAGAATTACCGGTTTATCAGTGGGGTCGCTTTCTTTAATCTAAAATCTAAGATCTAAAATTCACGCGTCAGGAACCTCAGCCTAAAGGCATGAGGCTTGTAAGAAATTCTTGCCAGCCATCCTGACCAGCCTAAGACTTTCGAGGTCTACGTTTTTTGAGTCACGACACCCTGGGAGAGTGCGAAGTCCCCTGCCCTGTCATTTGCAGTTAAACAGTTTTAAGGTCACTGAAACAGTGCTGCAAGTTTAACAAGCTCTCAAAACATTGGCGAAGCTAACTTTACCCCGCAAGGGAGTTTTGGAGACAACCATATCTCCACGGAGGGGCAACCATACCCCTCCTTCCCGAAAGGGAATATAAAGCCGTCCTATAAGGACGGGGTTTCTACCCATTTTTGTGATGAAAATTTGGTCTGAAGCCTTCCCATTTAGGGGGAAATCAAATCCTCTTCTATCGATGGCTATGGGTAGCTGTCAACTGTCAACACTCCAATCCTCTTCTATCGACGGAACAGATAGCTGTTAACTGTCAACTGTCAACTGTCAACTGTCAACTGTCAACTGATCCTCTATCCCCTAACGGAATTCTATGCAGTTGCAACGCCAATTTAGCGGACAACTGATTGCGATCGACACCAACAGCGCGATCGCCAGTGGCGGTCAAGGTCGCATCTATCCGATCGCCAAAGACTCGTCCCTGGTAGCAAAAATCTACCACAAACCGACAGACGAAGACGGCGACAAACTCACAGTCATGTTCAGTATGC
This sequence comes from Microcoleus sp. CAWBG27, assembly GCF_020883145.1. Taxonomy (NCBI): domain Bacteria; kingdom Bacillati; phylum Cyanobacteriota; class Cyanophyceae; order Oscillatoriales; family Microcoleaceae; genus Microcoleus; species Microcoleus sp. CAWBG27. The sequence continues at coordinate 3,836 of NZ_JAHREU010000102.1, read as the reverse complement.
CGCCGGATGCGCCGATCGCGGAACCGGGACACGCCTCAATTGCTTGGCCTCTCGATTTGCTGCATACTGTCGGCGGGCGCGAAAAAATCGTCGGTTTTGTGATGCCGCGCGTCAAGAAAGTGCTGCCGGTACACACTTTCTACACTCCCAAAACCAGGCGCGAACAAAAACCCCTATTTAATTATCTTTACCTCCACCGCACCGCCAGAAACCTCGCCTCGGCTGTAAATGCCCTCCACGTCAGGGGTTACGTCATCGGCGATGTCAACGAGTCGAATATTCTTGTCACGGATACGGCTTTAGTAACGCTGGTAGATACGGATTCGTTTCAAGTGCGCGATCCTTATACAGGTTACGTTTATCGGTGTCCCGTGGGGAAACCCGAGTTTACACCGCCGGAATTGCAGGGCCAGACTTTCCGCGATATCGATCGAGCTCCCGAGCACGATTTGTTCGGTTTGGGGGTATTAATTTTTCAATTATTAATGGAAGGTACGCACCCGTTTTCGGGAGTATATCTGGGTAGCGACGAACCGCCGTCTCTGGAAGCCAGAATTCGATCGGGCCATTTCCCCAGCGGTACCAAGCGGATACCCTACCGCCCGATGCCCGCAGCGCCCCCCTTCGAGATGCTGCATCCCCGACTGCGACAGATGTTTGTCCGCTGTTTTGAGGAAGGGCACAGGAATCCGTCGGCGCGCCCGGATGCGAAAACTTGGGTGAATGCGATTCGGGAAGCGGAAGATTCTCTACTTACTTGCAGCAAAAACACTCAGCACAAATACGGAAATCATCTGAGTCGGTGCCCTTGGTGCGATCGGGCAAAACTCCTCAAAGGTCGCGATCCGTTTCCTTCGCGGCAGGCAGTCAGCAACGGATTGCACTTGCAGCCCGCGAAAACCAAGCGTAAAAAGCCCCAACCACCTCCCGTCGTGAGGGAGACCGCAGTGCGCCGGCAACAACCCTCGACGGGGCTGCCGCGGCAACTGGGCAACTATCAATTGCCGATGCTACCGATTCCTTCTCGGAGTCGGACTCCGGCGCCTCAGGTTCCCCTTACCAAGTTTGAGCGAATTGTTCAGGATGCTGCTTGGGGTGGTGTTTGGGGTACTTTGTGTTTGGCGGCGGTGGCGGGGATTTTTTCGGCGATCGCGGAGGGCGGCGGCGCGATTTTGGGGGCGATTTTTGTTGGTTCGATTTGGGGCAGTTTTTTTGGGATGATGTGGGGCATTTTTACTTTGTCGCCGAATCAGATTTGGCGGAAGTGGGGGGGAGTTTTGCTGGGGACTCTCTGGGGGGCTTTCTTTTTGGCTGCGATCAGCGGTGTGGTGTTTGGGGCGATTAGTGATAATCGGGCGATCGGGCAGGGGATTTTGTCTGGCGCGGGGGTTGGGACTGTTTGGGGCTGTATTTGGGCGGCTTTTTCGCCTCCTCTGGCACTGCCGGTGGGGAGGGTTTGGGGCCGGCGGGGAGCATTTTTGGGGGCGGTTTGGGGAGCGTTTTTAGGAACTTGGGCTGGTGTTTTGCTGGGGGCTGGGTTGGTGGTTTGGCAGCAATATAACGGGCAGATGCGGCCGGCGATCGAGTTTGGGGGTTTGTTGCTGGGTGTGGCAATTGTGGCGGCGGGTGTGGGTGCGATTGGAGGTTTAATTTCTGGGAGTTTTTTGGGTGTTTGCGGGTTTGCACCAAAGCTACCGGTGTCGTTTCAGCCTTCGGGAATTCGGGGTGCGGCTTTGGGTGCGATTTGGGGCAGTTTTTTGGGGACTTTTGCAGGTACGGTGTTGGGGGCGGGCGTGTGTGCGGTGTTTCCGGCCCTCAGCGGTGGGGTGCCGGTGCAGTTTGCCCCTGTCGTAGGTGCGATCGTCGGGGCTGGTTTGGGAGCAATTTGGGGGGTAATTTCGGGTGCTGTTTGGGGGGCTCTGGGCAAGTGGTGATTTGATTTAAGGCTTCAATTTGTTTTTTTTCGATTCTAGTTGCGATCGCGATCGAATCTAAGGTATGTAGTTGCGCTTCAGCGCTCTTTCAATATATAAGTAAGAGCGCTAAAGCGCAACAACGTACCTAATTTGTTTGATGACAAACTAAGGGGAGTTAGCGAGGGTGGTTGGACGATCGAGAAATGAAATTTCCAACTACCAAAACTATCACTCAAAAAAAGGTATGTAGTTGCGCTTGGGCGCTCTTTCAATATATAAGTAAGAGCGCTAAAGCGCAACTACGTACCTAATAATTCATTCCTATTTTGCGTCAGTTGAGTAAGTCCTGCTTGAGATAATTGCATCTTTTTACTTAAGATGACAGTGACAATTCGGCTTTTCAATCAAAGACTCAACCAGAGAATTCAAAGCAACCGCCGCCAACAACCCGCCGCCAAAAGTTCCCACCGTCGTAATATAAGGAATTCCCGATCGCACTAAGCGACGTTTCGCTACTGGAGAATGACTGAAGCCGATCGGCATTCCAATTACCAAAGCCGGTTGTAGTTGCCCGTTGGCGATCGCCTCACAAATCGCCATCAGCACAGAAGGCGCATATCCTACTACTATTATACAGCCTTTTTCCAATTTCAATAATTTTTCAAACCACTCGCGCTCGTGCCAGAATTCTTGTTCAGCTTCCGCCGCAGCATTGATATGCGGTTCGTCAATTAAAGTTGTCATACTTGTTCCCAAATGCGCCAATCTTGTGCCATCCAAAGCAGCAAAAACAGGAGGCACGTCAGCTACAATTTGACACTGATTTTTCAAAGCTTCCCGCGCCGATTTAATCGCCGTTTCGCTCAACTTCACAAACGGCAGCAGCGAACAATCACCGGATGCTAACACCAGTTTAGACAGCAAGTCTACCTCAATTTCCGAGCGATCGGCCAAATCCGGCAACAAATGCTGCAACGACTCCCCAAACGCCTCCGGGTGAGTGTGCGCCCCCGCATCCCAAGCATCCCAAAGTTGTTCCAACTGTCCCAACCCACCCTCAGTTTCCGCCTCCAACAGCCTCAATTGAGCCAGGGCGCCCGCTTGCACCGCTTGACACGAAAGATCCCGCCCCAACAATCCTTCAAGGGCTGATGCCGTTTCTCGGAGGCGCACAATCTGCTGAATTACCGACAGATATTGCCGTTGGAGAGTCGCCATCACCGCGTCTGAGGAAGCCTCCGCGTCTGTTTCTAAGAGTTTGCGGATGTGAGAAAGTTGAAAGCCTTGCTGTTTGAGTGCGACGATTCTTTGGAGTCTTTGCACGTCGCTGCGGGTGTACAGTCTGTAGTTAGAAGTCGATCGCACGGCCGGAGATAGCAGCCCTAAAGCATGATAGTGTCGCACCATCCGAGGCGTAATTGTGCCTTTTACGGCTTCCGTAAGTTGTTTGATTGTTAGGTATTTTTGCATTTGGTTGAAATCAGAAGGGACTCGGCGGTTAGAAACCGCGCCTACACAGACAAAACCTGCCTTCGCAGGTTGAAAGAATCATGTATCCCAGAAGACTCGGCGGTTGAAACCGCGTCTACACAGACGAAACCTGCCTTCGCAGGTTGAAAGTATCCCAGAAGACTCGGCGGTTGAAAGAGACTGTTGGCGAATTAAAAAAGGGTGAAACCAAACATCCCACAATCGTGGAAAAAAAACTATGATGAGGCAGAGGGAAAAAGAGCCGCAAAACGAGAGATACGAGTCTTACCAATCGGAATGTCGCGCCAAAAAGCCCACATTCTTGACAAATTCATCGCAGCAGCAGTCACAATATGTTGCAGACGAGTTTTGGCAAGACCCATGTAACGAGCCTCGCGCAAACCAAAAACACGAATTCCTTGAGACAAGGAACTTTCAACACCAGCCCTC
>NZ_JAHREU010000101.1:0-16394 GCF_020883145.1 Microcoleus sp. CAWBG27 | reverse complement strand
ACCGAATTTCTCAACTTGGAGTTATTCCCTCTCTGTCCACTATTATTCGCTCCAAATCTGCTCTTTATCCCTTGGGATTGTCTTGGCAGCCAGATTAACTGCTACCCCTACTTATTGAGCCGATACTTTTTACCTGCCATGTTGACGCTCGCAGGAAGTCGTATATAATACAAAGCACAGTACATTTACTCATGTCGAGTCAAATGCAGCTAGTAGAAAAACACGTAATTAACAAACAACATAGATTTTGGCAAGAATGCGATTATTTGGCATTACAGTCTAAACATCTATACAACTGTGCTAACTACGTTCAGCGCCAATACTTTTTTGAAACCAATAAGTATTACAACTCCATCAATATTTATCACCAGACTAAGCATTTAGAAGCTTATAGGTATCTACCAACAAAAGTTAGCAAACAAATTGTTCGGAGAGTTGCTGAGACTTGGAAGGGATGGTTAGCTGCACTTAAAGATTGGTCAAAACACCCTGAAAAATATCTGGGAAAACCGAAAATACCAGGATACAAGCACAAAGAGCATGGTAGGAATGTTGTCATTTACCCGATAGATGCAATATCAAAACCTGCTTTGACAATCGGGAATGTTAAACTGTCTCAGACTAATATTGAGTTGGCTACTCAAGCTAAAAATATAGACCAAGTAAGGATTGTCCCAAAGCTTGACCATTATGTTATTGAAGTTGTTTACACAGTTAATGAGATACCCTTATCCCAGGGGAAATATGTAGCTGGTGTAGACCTGGGTTTAAACAATTTGATGGCTATAACATCCAATCATCCCGGCATCAAGCCGCTGTTGATTAATGGTAAACCCTTGAAAAGTATTAATCAATTATTCAATAAACGGGTAGCCGCATCACAATCAATCGCAGCTAGCAGACAGATAAAATCACTGAACAGTAAGCGAAGCAGAAGAATTGACAACTATCTTCACACTGCGAGTCGTCGTGTAATTGATTGGTGTCAGTTGAACGATATTGGTCAGTTAATTATCGGCAAAAACCCAGGATGGAAACAGTCAATCAATATTGGCAAAAAAACAATCAAGCATTTACCAATATTCCCCATGCCAAGCTGATTAGTTTATTGACGTATAAAGCACAATTGGCAGGGATTGCTGTGACATTAACTGAGGAAAGTTACACGTCAAAAGCTAGTGCTTTAGATGGTGATAATTTACCGAATTATCACAAAAAGACAGAAACCAAGCCTGTTTTTAGCGGTAAACGCGTTCAGCGTGGATTGTATAGAACCTCAACTGGCAAAACAATCAATGCTGATATCAATGGAAGTCTGAATATAGCGAGAAAAGTAATTCCCGACTTCATGAAGGGAATAGAGGAATTGCCGTTTATTCCTGTAGTTTTAGGACTGTGGACTAAAATTACTAACGTAGATGTCTAACATTGACTACTTTTGGGTAGTTTTGTCCAGGTTTTTACGAGCGGTTAAACGCCTAACTGCAAAATGCGTTTGACGATCGCACTGGTAGAACTCGGAACTTCTATTTCGATCAAGGAAATCTTGCCACCTCCGGCGATAACTGCCGGTGCTTCCGGCAAAGTTTCAAGTTGATAGTCGCCTCCTTTAACGTATATATCAGGCCTCAGGATACTTATCAGTTTAGTAGCTGTAATTTCGGAAAAAATTACTACGCCGTCTACTGGTTTGAGAGCAGCCAGCACTTCGGCTCGCTGAATTTCCGGTACGATCGGGCGGGGTGGCAATCCCGGCTGCTGCGGTTTGATAGCTTGCACGCTAACATCGCTATTCAAGCCCACCACGAGCGATCGCCCCAAAGCTTTTGCCGCCTGCAAATAGCGGACGTGCCCCGCGTGCAGGATATCGAAGCAGCCGTTAGTAAACACCATCGGACGCCACTTTTGAGGATCGGAGGCGATCGATCTTTCAAGTTCTCCCAACGTGTAAACACCCGAAATCATTACAGTCATAACTAAAAAAATGCACGGCGATGAATCATCCTAGCAAAAAATGTGAGATAAGAGCGCGTTTGCCATTGAACGAGCCAGCGATCGAGCTGCCAATAATTAGTAATTGGTAATTAGTAATTGGTAATTAGTAATTGATCGCTCTTAAGGAGGAAGCAACAAACAAGAATGCCCTTCGGCTGCGCTTTCCGGCAAACAGAAGGAAAAAGCGGAAAATAGCTACTCCTGTATCTCTCCTCCCACCAAAAAAATCGATACTTGCTTTCCCACAGCCGCCAGCAGCCCCAAATTTGAGACTAAGAGTTCAAACTCCCAGATTCATCTATCGAGTAATAAAAATGTCGATTTTCAAGAGCGCGGTAGGCGATGAGGAATGACTTATTCTGTATGGGTTCGAGAACCAGCCGAAAGTTGCATTGTTTTCGTCAATAGGTATAAATCCTACAAGCGAAAACGGAAAATCTCAAATCGATCGAGTGACTGCCGTGTTGTGCAGTTGGTAATTGGAGGTTCAAAAGATTGGGAAACAATTATTTCTTTCAGATCTCTGTGAGATCAATTACTATAAGACAGGGGATGAAAGTGCCACGCCATCTGGCAAGCGAGAAATATAGCGGTGAAACACACCTAAATCTTACCAAAAATTTGGGTCTAAAGCCCCGTCCTTTTAGGACAGCTTTAATTCTGCCAGAACTGTGTTAGAGTTTTTATATCCGGTTCGGTAACGTAAATGTTAGTATTTGAAGCCAAGCTAGAAGGAAAAAGCGAGCAGTACGAACGGCTAGACGAAGCCATTCGTACTGCTCGCTTCATTCGTAATAGCTGCATCAGATACTGGATGGATACGAAAGGGGTGGGTCGCTACGACTTAAGCGCTTATTGCGTAGTTCTTGCCAAGGAATTTCCTTGGGCCACCAAGCTTAATTCAATGGCTAGGCAGGCTTCCGCAGAAAGAGCTTGGTCATCAATTGCGCGGTTCTTCGACAACTGCAAAAAGGCAAAACCAGGAAAGAAAGGTTTTCCGCGCTTCAAAAAGCACTCGTCGCACGGTTCTGTAGAATACAAGACTTGTGGGTGGAAACTTTATGAAGACAGAAGAAGCATCAACTTCAGTGATGGCTTCAAAGCAGGTTCTTTCAAGTTATGGGGAAGTCGCGACTTGCACGAATATCAGCTAAATCAAATTAAACGGGTGCGCGTAGTTCGTCGGGCAGACGGCTACTATGTGCAATTTTGTATTGACGCTGAACGCAACGAAAAGCGTGAACCGACCAGGAAAACTATCGGTTTGGATGTAGGGCTAACTCATTTCTACACGGACTCTGACGGTAATACCGTCGAGAACCCGCGTCATCTAAGAAAATCAGAGAAGTCGCTAAAACGACTTAATCGGAGACTCTCCAGAACCAAAAAGGGTTCCAAAAACAGAGATAAGGCGAGAAATCGCTTGAACAAAAAACACCTTAAGGTAAGTAGGCGACGTAAAGACTTTGCTGTGAAATTGGCAAGGTGCGTAGTCCAGTCTAACGACTTGGTAGCCTATGAAGACTTGCAGGTGAAGAACATGGTCAAAAACAAAAAGCTATCCAAGTCGATATCTGATGCGGCTTGGACAACTTTTAGAAATTGGATTGAATATTTTGGCAAAGTGTTTGGGGTAAGCTGTTCGACATTCAAACTGCACTATTTGTGTGCCAGACCCCATACTGTAAGGGGTTGAGGCAATAAATTTAAATGACTGACAGCTTAGCAACTGGTGGGAGGAAATTTGAGGCGATTACCCGATCGAGCTATTTTGGTGGAAAATAACCTGAAGTACCAACCTGTGCAAGCATCTTGTTGGGACTTCCCAAATCATCAAATGGGGGACGGTTTGATTCGTCTTTCGTGTCCGGAGTTTCCCGTCTCAACAGCCCTTTTCAGATTCAGGACTCCTGTTTGCACAGATTCGGGACTTAACCTCTGCGATGGTGTGGCACCGGCCGCGCGATCTCCCCAAACGAAGCAATCAGTGAGGAAGAGCAATTGAACCCTCTCATCAGTCAACTCATTAAACAAAATTTCGTTTAATCTAACAGTGTAGAATTATCTAACAGCAATTATGAAAGCAACTAACAGCCGTCAATTTTCTTCAGTAGCTGCTCGCACTCTCAAAGTAGTCGGGATTATCTTGATTCTCTCTGCCTTGCTTAACAGCATTGTTCTATCGCTGCCGGGAGAAATCTCGGACATGAGCAATCGAGGCTGGCAGTTGGCCGCAGCAACTCAGATAGTTGACCGGGGCATTATTCCTTTGATGGGGATCGCCCTGCTGATGACGGGCTTTTGGGTGGACAGCAGCAGTGGAGTCTCTATTGACCGGCGCAATGTTTGGGTTGATTTGCGATTTTGGGCACTATTGATTTCCAGCTTGTTAGGGCTAATTTACCTATTGCTGGTTCCCGTTCATCTCAACAATACTCGCCTGGAACTCAAGGATGCTCTGGTTCTACTCGATAAGGAAGCCGGACAAGCAGAAGCTAAACTAGATGCCCAAATTAAAAGCGAGCAGTATAAATCTGAGTTAGAACAGCGTAAAAGCCTTCTCCGGAACCAGATAGGCGCGCTACTGCAAGACGACGGGAAGCTGCAACAAGAACTCAAGAATCCAAATCTTCCCAAGGAATTGAAAGCCGTGCTTCAGGAGTCGAAAAATGACCCGAAAGCCCTCGATAAGTTCTTGGAACAGCAAGCCCAAGAATTGCCAAATCAAGCTCGCAAAGAGATTGGTACCCAGAAGCAACAAAAAGAGAAAGAGTTGAGAACTCGATCGAGAAATTCGAGTTTGCAGACTGGAATCAACAGTTTGCTGTTGGCGATCGGCTACATTACTGTTGGTTGGAGTGGACTCAGAAGTATGGGAATTCTGCGGTTCGGCCACCGCAAAAATTGATCGACCCGACTGCTCGGAACGCGCAAGTCGAGATATCCCTAAGAAATACTTGATCTGCTGAATATAGCAACTGCACCTAGTAGTTAGGACGCTGTTAATTGCTGAAACCATCGTTCTTCTTCCTTCTTCCTTCTTCCTTCTTACTTCTTACTTCTTCCTTCTTCCTTCTTACTTCTTCCTTCTTCCTTATTCCTTCTTCCTTCTTACTTCTTCCTTCTTACTTCTTCCTTCTTACTTCTTCCTTCTTCCTTCTTCCTTCTGCTATAGTTTGCCCTTACTGAAAGCTGGGAATGTTCTCAATTTATATTCTGACTTACAACGAAGAGATTGATATCGCCGCTTGCATTGAATCGGCACTGCTTTGTGACGATATCATTGTAGTTGATTCTTTCAGCAGCGATCGCACCCTTGAGATTGTTCAAAACTATCCCGTGCAAACAGTGCAGCACCGCTTTGAAACTCACGGACGCCAGCGGACTTGGATGCTTCAAGAAGTAGAATGCAAGTACGAATGGGTTTACATCCTGGAAGCTGACGAGCGGATGACGCCTGCACTGTTTGCTGAATGCTTAAAGGCGATCGAAAGTCAAGAATATATCGGTTATTACGTAGCTGAAAAAGTAATATTTATGGAGCGCTGGATTCGTCGCAGCACTCAATATCCGCGCTATCAAATGCGCCTGTTTCGCAAAGACCAAGTATGGTTTACTGACTACGGTCACACTGAACGGGAAGTCTGCAACGGGCCCACTCACTTTTTGAAGGAAACCTACCCTCACTATACTTGCAGCAAAGGTCTTTCTCGCTGGATTGAAAAGCACAACCGCTACTCGACTGACGAGGCGGCTGAAACTCTCCGCCAATTAGCAGCCGGTCAAGTAAATTGGTGGGATTTATTGTTTGGCGCATCGGAGGTTGAAAGGCGCCGCGCTTTGAAAGATTTTTCTTTGCGTTTGCCTTTGCGGCCTGTGGTGCGCTTTTTCTATATGTATATTTTACTCGGCGGATTTCTTGACGGTCAAGCTGGATTGGCTTGGTGCACGCTACAAGCTTTTTATGAATATCTAATTTTGCTCAAAGTTTGGGAAATGAAGCATATGCCACTGCCGAATTTGAAAGCAGAGGAAGAACAGTCTATTTCCGAAGTAGTGAAAGTTGAGCCATCTAAAGTTTCTTATAATCTTGGTGCTTCCGATACTCGTAGTTGAAAATTGAGCCTTGGTATGTTGTTGCGCTTAAGCGCTCTTTGATAGATATAAGAAAGAGCGCTTAAGCGCAACAACGTACCTAATCCAATAGTGAGAAAAAAACCCGGTTTTTGGAGAAACCGGGTTTTTTAATAACCTCAAACTTTGAGGTTTAATCAAGTTTTGATTGTTAACTTAAAACTCTTGAGATTTTGCTGCTGTTTTTTCCCGATCGATCTTTAAGATCAATACACCCAAAGGCGGCAGACACAAGTCGATCGAATAAGCGCTGTTGTGGAACCACCACTCATCAGTCCACTTACCTCCCAAATTCCCCATATTGCTGCCACCGTACTCCCGCGCGTCGCTGTTAAACAACTCCGTATAGAAACCCGGTTCCGGCACTCCGACGCGATAGTGAGAGTGCGGCTGTGGCGTAAAATTGCACACAGTAATCACAAACTGATCGCCATCCTTCTCGCGGCGCACAAAGGCTACCACGCTGTGTCTGTTGTCGCTGCAATCAATCCACTCAAACCCATCCTCAGCAAAATCTTGACTGTAAAGTGCCGTTTCGCTGCGGTACAAATTGTTCAAATCCTTGAAAAATAGCTTCAACTTTTGGTGTGGCTCAAATTGCAGCAACTGCCACTCCAAATCCCCCCAAACGTTCCACTCTTGCCACTGGCCGAACTCCATCCCCATAAACATGGTTTTCTTTCCGGGATGGGCAAACATAAAGGTAAACAAACACCGCACGTTTGCAAACTTTTGCCATTCGTCCCCTGGCATTTTCCCGATGATGTGGGCCTTGCCGTGGACGACTTCATCGTGGGACAAAGCCAACATAAAATTCTCGCTGTGGTTGTACCACATACTGAAAGTTATGTTGTTTTGGTGGAACTGCCGGAACCACGGATCCATGTGGTAGTAGTCGAGCATATCGTGCATCCAACCCATGTTCCACTTGAGGTTGAAGCCCAAACCGCCTACATAGGTTGGCCAAGATACCATCGGCCAAGAGGTAGATTCTTCGGCGATCGACAATGCGCCTGGGAAATAGCTAAAAATGACGTGATTTGTCTGGCGCAGAAAATCTGCCGCCTCGATATTTTCGCGTCCACCGTACTGGTTGGTCAGCCATTCTCCGGGTTCGCGGCAGTAATCTAAGTACAACATCGAGGCTACTGCGTCTACGCGAATGCCGTCGATGTGATACTTATCAAACCAGAACAGAGCATTTGATACTAGGAAATTCCGCACTTCGTTGCGGCCGTAGTTAAATACTAGGGTTCCCCACTCTTTGTGCTCGCCCTTGCGGGGATCGGCGTGTTCGTACAAGTGAGTTCCGTCAAAGAAGGCTAAACCGTGACCGTCTTTGGGGAAATGTCCCGGCACCCAATCTACCAGTACGCCTATCCCTGCGGCGTGGCACTGGTCAACAAAATACATGAAATCTTCTGGTGTGCCGTAGCGGGATGTTGGGGCGAAATAGCCTGTTACTTGATAGCCCCAGGAACCGTCGAAGGGATGTTCGGCAATGGGCAACATTTCGATGTGGGTGAATCCTAAGTCTTTGACGTAGGGAATTAGCCGATCGGCCAATTCGCGGTAAGTCAAAAAGCGCGCGCCCGGATTCAGTTCCGAAACCGACACTGCTGGTTCTATTTCGCCGTTTGGCAGTACGGCAGGTTCGGCTGTACCCGCGTGCAGCCAAGAACCGATGTGGCATTCGTAAACCGAAACCGGCTGCGTCAGTTGGTCTGTGTGCCGCCGCTGTTCGATCCAAGCGCTATCGTGCCAAGTGTAGGTATCTAAGTCGGTGACTATTGAGGCTGTTTTGGGCCGTACCTCTTGCTGGAAACCGTAGGGGTCGGACTTTTCGTAGGGATGTCCGTCTTGGTTTTTCACTTCGTATTTGTAGTGAGTTCCGTAGGATAGTCCCGGAATGAATAATTCCCAGATGCCGTTTTGGGATTTCCGCATTTGATGTTTGCGGCCGTCCCACAGGTTGAAATCGCCTAATACTGATACGTTGCGGGCATTCGGAGCCCAAACTGCAAAATATACTCCTGTAATGCCGTCTACTTCGGTGAAGTGGGCTCCTAGTTTTTCGTAAATCCGGTGGTGGTTGCCTTCTGAGAATAGGTGAAGGTCAAATTCTGTGAGTTTGGGCGATCGAAAGGCGTAGGGATCGTAGATAAAGCGTTCGTGTTCCCCTTCTTTGACTCGCAGTTGATAGTTTGCTAGTTCTGGGGTGTCGATCGTACATTCAAAAAAGTGAGGGTGATGTTCTGATTTCATCGGGTATTCGGCCCTCGCTTCAGGCAAAACTACCGATACTGCTTCGGCATTCGGCAGATAAGCTCGGACGACCCAGACTTTTTTGCCATTTTCTTGCGTAGCGTGGGGGCCTAGCACTTCAAATGGATCGTGGTGCTGATTCCAAACAATCCGGTCAATCTGTTCAAAGGGGACGGTCGCGGGCATAAAACTACTTACCTCAATCTTTTGACTAAATGGCGGCTTTCAAAACCTAGAGCGGAGCTGCACTTTACATTTGGATACATTTTTGATCGCTAATGCTACCACGCTTACTGCAATCCTTGCGCGCGCTCTTGCCTTGCTGGCGACCAAGCTGTGCTTTTACTGCTAAGGGCTAACATCTAAGTATAGAAATATTAAAACAAATTGAAAAATTTATATTTTTTAGATAATATTCTTGACTTTTTTTAACCTGTGTGATATAAGTTTTTTTCAAATTATGGTCAATGTGCCAAACTCAGGTGGGCCAAGGAGGGTGAGTTTGGCCGAGAACTCAATGATGATTAATTAGTGGAATTTTCAGGCTGGGGCGATCGCCCGACAGGTATCTTTTAAAATCCCGGAGGCAGGGTTTCGCCGCAAACTTGGTGAATGTTGGCAATGCGCTCCAACAGCCAAGGATGCTCAATCCGGTATTGAGGAATCAAAGCTAAAGGACTCAGCAGCGCGGCAGCAGCAATATCTGCCACGCTCAAGGACTCGCCTACCAAATAGGAACCATCTTGCCAGCGACGCTGTAACAGGTCTAAAGCAGCGCTCAGGCGCAACTCGGCGAGTTTTGCCGAAGCGTGGTTAATGCCGAACTGGCGGCGCGCTAACTGAATCACTAACTGGCTCAAAACAGAGGGGTCGATTGCCTTGCCCGCACCGGCGCGAAACTCGTAGTAAACAAATCGAGTGGCAATGCCGATGCTTTCATCGAGCCAGTCTTCCAGCATCCAGGCCTCTGCTTGCAAACTCTCGCCTGCAGGCAACAGCGGCGTTGAAGGAAAACTAGACTCGATCCAGTGCAAAATTTGCGTCGAGTCTGCGATCGCCCCTGGTTGACCTTCAATTTGAGGCAGCAGTACCGGGACTGTCCTCAAACCCCCCGTGAGAGGCTTGAGTTTCAAAACGTGCAGGCCCGGAGTCAAATTTTCTACTTGAAAGGGGATTCCCTTGTAACCAAGGGCTAAGCGGACTTTGCGGCAGTAAGGGGAGGTACTGAACTGTAGTAAAAGCATCTGACAAAAAATAACACCCAACTTGAGGCCTAGACTGATGAGATTGAAAAATGCGAAGAGCGAACCATTTTTCACTCGGAGGCTAGGCCCGTTGGGGTTGTACTCCGCGATCGCCTAGTTAGGGCTTTTTAGGAGAGGGAGAAGCACCGCCTGCTGGAGGCTTGTCTGCCCCAGGAGACTTCTCAGCCCCAGGAGACTTCTCAGCCCCAGGAGAAGCCTTTGGAGATTCCTTTGGTGTTGCTGGAGAAGAAACAGGAGGAGGAGTTGTACCGCCACCAGGAGTGGGGCTAGCGCCACCGCCACTGCCACCCTCACCGCCGCAAGCACCCAGGGCTGCTGCAATGCCAATTACCAAAGTCAAACGAATTAATCCCTTGTTCATAAACACTCCTTAACATTCAAAACCCATCGCAAGGAAGGGAATAGTGTACTTGAGAAACAATGCTGGCACGAATAGATCGACGATTCGCTCGTTGATTACAATACTGCATTTATTAATAAATTTCACATTGATTCTGGCGAACCGGCAAAAAATTCATTTTTTTGGCAAATCTACAAGTCAAAGAGACCAGTGGTAGGATGGGTTGGGTGGTTAGCTTTCGGCAGCATTCATCCCCGCGCTAGGAGCGATCGCCTCGCCTCGGGATGAATGCAAGCGAGTTGACGATTCGACTCCCGGGAGTCGAATTTCTGTTCGGAGCGTGGAATAGCGACGGGGTGGATGAGGAAACCAGCAGATTCTCATGATAAAGTTGGTACATCTTGACCACCAATGCCGTAAGCGAAAACCAAGCTAATAGGTATGTGTTGCCAGAAAAAGTATGGGTCTTGGAAGGACTCCTGCCCTTGGAGGCAATGTAAGACCAATAGAATTACAGAGTTCTGGCGGCTGTTGCCATTGAATTGGGAAGCCCGTGCTGTACCTTTATGTCAGCGCCGGGTAGTTCACTGAGGTATCTTTGGTAAGGTTGACATCCTCACCGGGGTAAACCCACGGTGATTCCCAAACATCACTATTTGGGTTTCTGCTTCATAGCACCAGCCTTGCGAGATGCTCTCATGGGGTCTTACGGTCGCTCCACAGACTATTCCCGCTAGTCCAGCGGTTCTGATGTGTCGAAATCTCAAGATTTCTGTTTTGTTTGTGTCACGAGCGGGATGTTTTACCATTGCCCGTCATGCTTTTCCCGGTCTACCGATTTTGCTGCGCCGCCAGTACGTTTGCTGGACTTCGCTCGCCCGAGCTATCTGCTCCATCGTCACGGGTGGGTCATCGACCAATTTAATTGTACCAAAAGCCGTCCTCGAAGGACGGGGTTTTAGACCCATTTTTCTGATAACCGAGATTTCCAGAAATTGGCGATCGGCAACCGCAAAAACTCCTAACCTTACTCAAGCTGAAGCTGCCCTCTATACGTAAATTTGGTGAACTCTATGACCGCTGCTATCAGATCCCCGGATTCTCCTCGCCGCTCCCGATCGACCGGCAAGGCCACCACAGACGCTACCAAAAGCAAAGTTACTTCTATTGCCCGAGCTAGACGGGCAAAAACTGGGCCTGAGTTGCCTAACTACTCCCCAGCCGACGAACAGGCTAAACCTCGCCCGCAAGCATCGGTGCTGAAAGTAATGCCCGATCGCCAGTCGCATCCGATGTGGCTGCAATCGCTCCTGCGGGTGGAGCGCGCCTCCTCAGCCGCATTGGTGCTGCTGTTGGGCGGTGCTCTGACTCTCTACGGTTTGACTGTTTACGGCGAGCAACGCTGGAGTCAAGAGTATCAAAAGCTGGAAACTCTGCGCCGGGGCGAACAGCAGTTGAGTGCTGCTAGCGAAGTCTTGAAACACCAACTTGCTAAGGAAGCTGAAAATCCAGAAACCGGTTTGGCTGTGCAGAAGCCTGGGGACACGATTTTCTTGCGCCCGGCCCCGGAAAACCGATCGCCCGGTGCGGCGGCACCAAATTCCGAAGAACCTGCTCTCCAGAAGCGATCGGGCGGGGAAACGCCGCTGGGCTATTGAGGCTATATCAGTCGATGGATTTTAGATTTTAGATTTTAGATTTGCTCTGAAGATGAATCTGGAGGCTTGAATCTTGAGTCTAAAATTTGGGGATATGCACAAAGATTGTCTGTCTGTCGGGGCTACGGTACCCGTTTTTGGGCAATGTCAACGCGGAGAGGGCCCGAGGGGGAAATGTCCGAGGGCTTGCTTCGGGTTTGATTTTTGTGCAAGTGCCGATCGATTTTGGCCCTACTTACCCTCGGTTAAAATTTTATTTTAAAATAATTAACAAACAGAAGTTCAAAAAAATAATGCTACAGTAAGCAGTTGACAGTTGACAGTTGACAGTTGACAGTTTAAGAGCGACATCTACCTAAAAGTCCGAGAATTGGAGTAATCAATAGTCTGATTTTAATTTCTCCCGATCGGGCTTGGGGCTTTGAACCAATTCTTTCGGGTAAGAATAAATCCAAATCCAATATTTATCAAATATTGCCAATTCTTAAATTATTAAATTATTAAATTATTAAATCTAAAATCTAAAATCTAAAATGGTAGAACTTGTCGGTAAATTTGGAATGCTATGAGCTACGATCCCCGTTTTGACCGCTACAGATCGCCGAATTTTAAACGTCCAAAAGCGTCGAGCGATCGCACTTGGTGGGGCCAAAGGGCCAAACCCAGAGTTGCGGCTACGGCTAGCAGCCCGCCCCGGGCACCCCTGGAGCGTTTAAAACGCAACAAGTTCCGCTTGTGGGTTGTGTGGGTGGTGTTGATGCTGGGGGGGCTGGGGCTGGCTGTAAATTTGTTTTATTTGCAGGTGACGCGAGCTCCGGCGCTACGCAAACAGGCTCTTCAGCAGCAAACTCTCAAAACGAAGCCGTTTGTGCCGAGACGCCCGATCGTCGATCGCACGGGGAATGTGTTGGCGATCGACAGACAGGTGTACACTCTCTACGCTCACCCGAAGTTGTTCAAGCACTCGAAGGCGGATATTGCTGCTAAATTGGCTCCGATGTTGCCGATCGAAGTAGCCCCTGGCAATACGGCGGAAACTGAACTGCTGCGAAGGTTTAATCTGGGAGAAAGCGGTATTACGATCGCTAGTTCTTTGGCTCAAGAAATTGCCGATCGCGTGGGGCAGATGCAAATTAAAGATAGTCCTGTGGATGGGCTGGAGTTGGTGCGGCAGCAGCAGCGTTTTTACCCGCAGCAGGAGCTGGCGGCGGATGTTTTGGGTTATGTGGATGGGGAACGGAAGGGACAGGCGGGGGTGGAATACAGCCAGCAGAATTTGCTGGAACGATCGATGCCGTCGATTCAATTTAGTAAGTCGATCGACGGGCGTTGGCTTCCCGATCGACTGACGGCGGGTTTTGTGCAGCTTGATGACTTGAAATTGCAATTGACGATCGACAGTCGCTTGCAGCGGGCGGCCCGGATTGCTCTGAAGGAGAAAATGCTCAAACATGAGGCGAAGCGGGGTACGGTGATTGTGATGGATGCCCGTAACGGGGAGTTGCTGTCGGTGGTGGCTGAACCTTCTTACGATCCGAATCAATATTTTAATTTCGATTTGTCGCGGTATAAAAATTGGGCTGTAACTGATGTTTATGAGCCTGGTTCGACTTTTAAACCGATTAATGTGGCGATCGCCCTGGAAGCGGGTGCGGTCAAACCTAACACTGTGTTTAACGACGAAGGTCGGATTTATATGGATATCTGGACTATCCAAAATTCCGATTACAAACAAGCAGGCGCCCGCGGCCCTTCGACTGTTACGCAGATTTTGAAACATTCTAGTAATGTGGGGATGGTTCACATAATGAACACGATGAAAGCTTCTCTTTACTATCAAGCTTTAGAAAAATTGGGACTGGGACAAACTGCGGGTACAGATTTGCCTTTTGAAGTAACGAGTCAGCTTAAAAATCGAGACCAATTTATTAATTCTCCGGTGGAAGTTGCTACTACTGCTTTTGGTCAGGGTTTTTCGATTACTCCGATGCAGTTGGTGCAGCTTAATGGGGCTTTGGCTAACGGTGGTAAGTTGGTAACTCCTCATGTTGTGCGCGGACTTTTCGATCGCGAAGGCCAACCTTTTTGGAAGCTGCCGAGGGCTGTTCCGAAGCAGGTTTTTTCGCCACAAACTACCAAGAAGGTTTTGGAAATGATGGAAACTGTGGTGGATGGTGGTACGGGGAAAGCTGCACAAATTCCTGGGTATCGGATTGCTGGGAAAACGGGAACGGCTCAAAAAGCTAGTGCTGGTAGGGGTTATTCTGATAAGGCGATTATTACTAGCTTTGTGGGGATCGTGCCTGTGGAGGCTCCTCGGTATGTGGTGCTGGCGGTGATTGATGAGCCGAAGGGTGGTGGTAGCGGGGGAGTTGTGGCGGCGCCGATTGTGGAGTCGGTGATGGAGGCGCTGATTAATATTGAGAAGATTGCGCCGAGTAAGAAGTAGGAAGCAGAAATTCCGGCGGTTGGAAACCGCGTCTATACAAACGATGTCCGCCTCCGCGGACGAAGAAATATGATGGAATTTGAGAAATCCCGGCGGTTGGAAACCGCGTCTATACAAACGATGTCCGCCTCCGCGGACGAAGAGATATGATGGAATTTGAGAAATCCCGGCGGTTGGAAACCGCGTCTACACAAACCATGTCCGCCGGACGCCGACGAAGAAATATGATGGAATTTGATTTGAAATTCCCGGCGGTTGGAAACCGCGTCTACACAAACCATGTCCGCCGGACGCCGACGAAGAAATATGGAATTTGATTTGAAATTCCCGGCGGTTGGAAACCGCGTCTACACAAACCATGTCCGCCGGACGCCGACTAAGAAATATGATGGAATTTGATTTGAATTTCCCGGCGGTTGGAAACCGCGTCTACACAAACCATGTCCGCCGGACGCCGACGAAGAAATATGGAATTTGATTTGAAATTCCCGGCGGTTGGAAACCGCGTCTACACAAACCATGTCCGCCTCCGCGGACGAAGAAATATGATGGAATTTGATTTGAATTTCCCGGCGGTTGGAAACCGCGTCTACACAAACGATGTCCGCCTCCGCGGACTAAGAAATATGGAATTTGAGAGAAATGTGCGATTGACTCTTCAACCCGCGGAGGCGGGTTTTGTTTGTGTAGACGCGGTTTTCAACCGCCGGAATTTTGGGTTGATCGGTGATATGTCGATCGCCGAATTCGATGTAACTGAATTCAGTAACAGAATCTTCCGTATTGATTGGGTTTGCTTTGTCTTTCGGAGGTGCGTGTATGTCCTAAAAGTGTGGAAATAATGACGCATCGATCGCCTTTTGGAAGATTTGGATGAGATAGTGTTAGGGTTCCTTTTGCTCCAACACTTGTACAGTCATCATTCCTGTCACTGAGGACGGGGCAACCTTTAAAATTGAACAGGGCTCGCCAGACTGTTCCATTTTTTTTTATTTTATTTGTGTTCTCATTGACTTTATCGAAAGTTGTATCATTTTCATTTATCTGAATATTTGGCTCTAAGCTTTTCCATTGACTGGCTGGTACTTTGGCTGGGAAAATTTCGGATTTGTGGATGGCTACTTCGACATTTTCTCCGACTTGTTTGAAGCTGGTTTGCCATGAGGTTTTGTCGCGTTTGGCGTTGCTTTGGGCCAGTTCCATTGCCCAAGAAGCCCGATCGACTGATACCTTCAAACGCTGGTTGTTGATGAACATGAGCCAAGAGGGGCTGGCGATCGCACAAAATATTCCCAGTATTGCGATAATTATCAATGTCTCAAGCATTGTAAAACCGGCGTTAGGTGCTGTGGCTCTGCGTTTGGGGGTTTTATTTATTGACACGTAAGTACACTCAGTGATTTTTTGTTTAAAAAAAATAGCTGGAAGGCTCTATTTTTGTTGGGAGTATTTTAACTTTGAGTGTGGTTACTGTATAGGTCGCTTAAATAAAATTTACATAAAAAATTAGGATCTGGTAGGGGCGGTGTGGAGAGAATCGATCGCCCTTTGGGAGAAATTGCGGGTATTGGTGCGATCGCCCGCTGTGGATAAATCGCTTAAAACCCACATTCCGCACCCCCAACTGGCACATACACTGCTTGAGGGCGTAAAAGTGAATTATCCGAGACCAAGCGTGAGTAAAAACACCCAAAAATCTGTGCAACTATCGCATCACCAGTTAGGCATCCCTAAAAATTGACGTGAGGGCATGAATTAAATCTTCTTAACCCATAAAACTTCAAAAATCAGACCATTAACAACTATTAATTGCCACCAAATATTTTCAGAGATGTAATAATTATACATCTCTGATGAATCAACAATTAATTCAACTGAATTCAGCCTTACTAATCAAGTGATTAACCTCATTTCACAACAAGAAATAATAAGACCGACAGGTGACTGGAAACAAATTTAATATGGCTAACCGTTCGGCTGTCAAATTAGAAACCTGTCGAATTCCTTGAATACAAACGGCATGAATAGATTGAAAACTTTGGAATATCCAGCGCAAAGTAGGTCGATTAGTTCCTTTCCCCAACTGATTTTTTACGGTTTTATTAGTGAGTTGCAAGTTTTGCCGGAGTAACCTTTGACCTAAAGTATAAACCAACAAACACAAACCCATTACCAAAGTTAAAGCCTCGATTCTTTCTGGCGACTTCAGAAACACGCTATCCGTAAAAAATAGTGGGTCTTTCAGGAACCCAAACCCTCTCTCTGCCGACTGCTGTTCCTTATATTTC
>NZ_JAHREU010000100.1:0-17372 GCF_020883145.1 Microcoleus sp. CAWBG27 | reverse complement strand
GCATTGGACACAAATGTGATTTTGTTTTCCTTTCTTCTTGCCGTTTTTACGGATATGGGTTGATTTACATTCAGGGCATTGCATAAATTATTCCTCCTATTCATACTCTAACTCAGCAACGCCGAAATCCGTCCGGGCGAATCCGGTCGAGTCCGATTCCAGAGCACCTGGTGGCCTGCCAAGTGCGATCTAGAAATAACTTTGAAACCCGGTGCAGTGGTTCGTGTCCTGGCACTTGAGAACATGACTCTGATAGTTGAAGCGTAGTTGGGAATTAAGGATTTACCGAGTCTGGTTATAAGTTTATCGCCTTTGAAGGTTACGAAGAATTTGAAATTGGGAGCCAAAAATATGACTGTCAGCGATTTGGAAAGAGCGATCGTAGAAGAAGAAATTCGACCCGACCAATGCGGTCGCGTGCGCTTCCAGAGCAGTTGGTGGCCGGCGAAGTGCGATCGACAAATAACTTTGAAACCCGGTGCTGTGGTTCGAGTCCTGAGACTTGACAACATTACTCTAGTAGTTGAAGCTTAGTTCGGAAAAACTCTGAGGTGGGGAGCAGTCAGTCGATTTTAGATTTTAGATTTTAGATTTTAGATTTACACTCTCATTAAATCTGAGAGCTTGAAAGTCAGTCTAAAATCAGGATCTGCCAGACTCAAGTTGAGGATTTGTATCGGTTTGTAGAAGGCAGAATTTAAGTTCCCGCTTGCAATTGTTGGGATAAGAAATCTGACCATTTAATCGAACTGAAAAAGCGCGAGCTTTTTGCATCCAAAAGTCAAACACAACCTATCTTCAGGAGCCATCCGCCATGTCTACTAACTATGTCGAAGAAGCAAGCTTTATTGAAGAAGAAGGAATCTTAGCCTTCGCTGATGAGGAAAAAGTGGACAGTGTTAATCAAGCAAAATCAGCCGTCTCCGGTGCGGAAAAGTCCAGCACCGATGTAGCAGAAGAGACGGCGGCCGGTGAGGAAAAACCCGCTGTCGGCGATGCAGAAACAGTCCATACTCATCTAGCGCCAAAAGATATCGCCCCAGACCAAAAAGCGATCGTCGAAGAAGAAATTCGTCCGGGAGAATCTGGTCGCGTGCGCTTTCAAAGCAGTTGGTGGCCTGCAACATCTGACCAAGAAATTACTTTTAAACCCGGAGAAGCGGTTCGAGTCATCGCCATTGACAATGTGACTCTGATTGTGGAAGGGTAATTGCAAAGCATCTGTCTGTGGGGAGTCATACCATTTTCGATTTTCGATTTGAGATTGGGAGATTTGCGGATTTGGGGATTGATGAATGCTTAATTAATTGGTGAACACCTCAGAAACTGTTCGCATTCAAAACAATTCCAACCCATTTTTAGGAGCAGCAATCATGTTTTTTGACTATTTTGAAGAAGCAATCGTTGCAGAAGAAATTCGACCGGGTGAATGTGGCCGCGTCCGCTTTCAATGTAGTTGGTGGCCCGCTAAGTGCGATAAAGGCATAACTTTTAAACCCGGGGAGCTGGTTTATGTGGTAGGAATTGACAAGATTACTTTATTGGTGGAGGGTATAGCTTGAAATGCGGGAATTTGCGATCGCGCTGCCGCCTAGGCGGATCTCTCTTCAAATCTCTTCAAAAGCGCGATCGTACTTTTGACCCGTATTCTCTTCCATCTTCTAGCGTTGAACCTCAACAACAGGTATATGTCGGCACTATTGCCGGCATTTTTTTGCAGAGTTGACAATGCCGATCTTATGCAGTCCAAGACGCAACTGTCACATTAAATAAAGGTACGTTGTTGCGCTTGGGCGCTCTTTGATATATAAAGATCGCCCAAGCGCAGCTACGTACTTATTTTTTGCAGAGTTGAGGAGGGCGATCGATCTTATGGCATCAGCCATAAATTGTGGTAATCTGACATCAATCCACTTTCATGCTCGATCGAGCTTTCATCCAGCTATGCGGATCGGTAAAAATTTACAAAAGTTTCTGCTGTTCACAATAGCATTGTTTTTTGCAGCATCGCTACTGATTAACGTTACTAAATTCCACAATTATTTTGGCATCAACCGCGCCGACACTCAAGAGAAAGTGGTGGCGCTTACCTACGACGACGGCCCCTATCCTCCCTATACAAATCAACTTTTAGATATCTTAGACCGCTATCGAGTTAAAGCAACTTTTTTTGAAATCGGCCGCAATATTGAGAAACATCCAGAAATTGTGAAAATGATTGTGGCGAGGGGCGATGAGTTGGCAAACCATTCCTACTCACACAAAGATATGATGTTTAAACCCCGGGAATATTTGCTGTCTGAGATCGAAAAAACGGACAAACTTTTACAGGAATTGGGCGTTAAGCAAGAGAGTATTACTTTTCGGCCACCTTGGGGGCGGAGATTTGTAGGTTTGTCTTATTTGGTTTCCCAAATGCACAAAAAATTGATTATGTGGGATGTGGATTCTCAAGATTATGAGAAAACACACACGGCTGAGGATATCGCAAATCAGGTGATTAACAATGTGCGATCGGGTTCGATTGTGGTGATGCACGATGGCGGGGGCGATCGCTCGAAAACCGTATTAGCAACTGAGATAATTGTCAAGTCTTTGCAGTCAAAAGGTTATCAATTTAAAACTGTTTCTGAGTTGTTGAAATAATTAGACCTCTTGCAAAATAATTTTATGCTACGAGCTAGGGTTTGGCTTAAGTGGAGCAGATTGCAGGTTAGATCGGCACTTGACAATTATGAGTTAGCTCTCAGGTCTAAAACTCAAAACCTTTAATTGTAACTCGTGATTTTTTTTGCAAGAGGTCTATTATCAACATTTCGGATCAATCAGGGAGACAAACATCCGGCGCACACAAACTCTGAAAATCCAAAGTTGTGACCTCCAAAGTATCCAACTCAATTCGCCGAATCACGTGATTGTTCGTATCAGCAACAAACAAATGAGACCCGATCGCGCTCAAGCCTGAAGGTTCAAAAAATCGAGCCTTGAGACCTTTAGCATCTACCAAACCCGCCGTACCATCTCCAATCATCGTCATGCAAGTACCGCCCCGGTGGTCGATTCGCTTAATTTTGTGATTGTAAGTATCAGCAACCCAGAGGTAATTTTGAGCGTATTCAACACCCAAACAGTGCTGCAACCTCACCTCCTCACCGCGACCATCTTTATCCCCAAAACCAAACAATTCACCGCTACCGCAGACAGTGCGTACCTTCGGGTCTTCATCGATACCGACGGCGCGGATCGAACTAATTTCGCTGTCAGCGACAAACAACTCCGATCGATCCGTAGACAGGCCGCTGGGCTGAGAAAAAGCAGATTCCGCCAGACTACCGTCAACACAGGATTCTCGACCAATACCCGCATAAGTGGCGATCGTACCAGTATCTAACTGCATCTCCCAAATTTGGTGCGAACCCGCCATGGCGATAAAAAGTCGATCGCCAACTCTTTCTAAATCCCAAGGCGAATTCAATGCCGTTTCTAAAGCCTTGCCGCTGCGAGGTGCAATTTCGTGACTTTGTTCGCCAGTACCAGCAACAGTTTCCACCCGTTGAGTCGTAAAGTCGATCGTTCTGATAGCGTGATTTTCCGTATCAGCAACATAGAGAATTTGAGTTTCTGCATCAAAAGCCATACCTTGAGGGGCAAAAAACTCAGCTTCTTCAAAGTTGCCATCAGTCAAACCCGGTTTCCCAGTACCAATGACGTGCAGCACCTCACCTTCAGTAGTGCTGACAACAATTCGATTGTGTCCCGAATCGGCAACAAACAAGCAAGAACCGACCAAGTTTTGTATAACTGAATTAGCAGGCCCCGGCAGTACAGTTTCATCTACAGATTCATTGTCCTCAGTCATTTCGCCCAACAGCGCCTCATGTTGGTGAAGCTGTTTTGCCTCCGTTGGCGCGATCGCAAATGCCAGCACTTTACCAGGAAAAGCCAGGGGAGTTGATACAGGTTTGCGCTGTTTTTCTAAACTGAAGCGAAGTTCCCTAAAGTCGATCGCATTTTTATCTTTGTATTCAGCAATTAACTTACCAACTAACTGGTCAAGTGCTTCTCTATTGCCTTCGCCAGAAACAAAGCCGACGACATAACTTTCTGGATCGATCACCATTAAAGTCGGCCAAGCGCGAACGGCGTAGCTTTGCCAAACTTTCATGCCGCTGTCTACGATTACGGGATGTTCGATATCGTAGCGGAGGATAGCTTGGCGGATATTTTCTACATCTTTTTCGTTTTCAAATTTAGCCGAGTGAACCCCGATGACAGTCAGGGAATCTTTATATTTTTGTTCCAGGTATTTTAAGTCTGGGAGGACGTGCAGACAGTTGATGCAGCAGTACGTCCAGAAGTCGAGAATGACGACGCGCCCTTTTAAGGATTCAATGGATAAAGGTTTTTCGGTGTTCAGCCAGGGGTACTTTACGGGGAATTCTGGTGCTCTGACGCGAGGCATGGATATCTCCTTGGTAGGGCCTGAGTAATTTTTACACTCCTTTAATTTAGCGGGAAGTTTCGCCAGATGGGGGAAAAGCTGGTTAAAGCTGGGTTTTTGGCCACAGGCAAGATGCCTGTGTCACAAGATGGGGGCGAGGGGGGCGATCGTCTTGTTAGTTTGAATACTTTAGTCTGTAGAACTTTGGTATTCAAAACCTTAATATCTCTATTTATGCAGCCTAGCAAACTCGACCAAATATTAGGATTAGAAATACAGCGTCGTCGAATAGAGAAACGTTGGTCACAAGAATATCTAGCAGAAGTCACAGGTCTGCACAGAACCTATATCAGCCAGCTTGAGCGAGGACTGAAAAGTCCATCTGTTAGAGTTCTGAGTCACATTACAAATGCTTTGGACATAACAATGGGTGAGTTTTTACGAGTTGTAGAGGAACTATTGAGTGCTGACGGAAAACGAGATTGAAAGATTGAGGGAAGCCATTATTGCTACCATTGCATCTCCAGTTATCGGATCGATAGAGGATTATACTTGGGAAGCAATTTTTCATTATGTCAAGGATATTCCTTTATCAGATCCAGCATTAGGACGTAGCAAACTCCTCTATGATGCTGTTGACACCACCACTGCAACTGGTTGGTCACTCAAATCTCTTCAACTGAATAGTCTTACGGTTGTCAATACATTTTGGTTTGTCATTCAGAGAGCAGATGTTATCAAAAAAGCCGCCCAACTTGGTTTTCCTGGTCTGACTGAAAAATCCTCACCTGCTGAACTAGGAGCGGCTATTGTTCAGCATTGGAACGAGAAAATTATATCAAGTCAGGCAGCACAGAACATTACGAATAGCTATGAAGCCATACTATTGAAAACCATTAGAGGGTATGAATATGTCTACTGTGAATTCTCTCTTAGTGTACTTGACCCAAATACTTTTTCTTGGGCTTGGACAGTTGATAGAAATACTGGAAAATCAGGAGCAGGACTACAAGGCAGTATTGCAGGTAAGCCAGAGTTAGTTTGGTACAAAAATCAAAAGCAACTTTTCAAAGCTAGAACCATTCCTCCAGAAGCCGTTCGCATCAAGGTTGAGCGAACTCGTCTTACACTTGATCGATATGTGCAGACGGTTCTCTCAGCTTTGCAAGATCAACTCAGTACACAGTCTTTTGACAGTGAACTTGGAGAATAGATGCAGCTATTGCTTTACCTAGAAGTGGGGGTACTGATTCTCCTATTTGAGAAGCCATATCAGTGTACGTTCCCAGAAAGTGAAAGTTATCTGGGTAAGAATGCAATCTTGCAGCTTCACGGATTGTAATTGTCCGATTTTGGGTTGGATGAAAAAACCTGCCCGATCCTGGATGGAAAACCCATCTTGTGATAGTTCTTGCTGGCTTATCCCAGTAAAGCCTTCCATAGGCACCGCTATAGTGCTTTTTAGGAGCTAATTCAGGTGGCAAATCTCTAGCATCTTGCCCTTCTCTAAGAAGACGCACTCTTGACATTTGAATGGGACTCAAAGCACGAGCAACGTGATTGAAAAGTTTCGTACTTCCATTACGTATCATTGCTTGGTACGCAGTTTGGGCTGGAAAAGGATAAACTTCAGCATTATATTCCTCTCCTGCGTTCAATGACGGCAAATCTCCAATCGCATCTCTAACTGTGACGACTGAAGAAATGTTTGATGTTAGGAGACTAAGTTGGTAGCAAGATTTCGCAGATCTATAATCACTTCTAATCTCACCAGCGTGTGTAGCTTCAGGGAATTGAAGCGGTTTATCTAAACTAGCCAGGAAAAAAGCTCTCGATCTCGTCTGCGGTACTCCATAATGCGCGGAGTTTAGCGATCCATAAGTGACTTTATAACCTTGCGACTCAAGTTGCTGTATAATTTCATTCTTAACTACACCACCATAAGCTTTCAAGATTTCAGGTACGTTCTCCATAACAACGTAAAGGGGTCTAAATTCCTGTACGAATTCTAAAAATGTCCGATATAACTGATTGCGAGAGTCGCTGAGGTAGCGATAGTCAGCAGGAATATTTCTTGAAAATCCTTGGCATGGGGGGCCGCCTATCAACGCTGTTAGTTCCTCCCTCTGCAAACCCAAACACAATCGCAAATCCAAAGGATTGAGCTCGCGTATATCCTGATGAACAATTTTGGTGTTTGGGTAATTGTGCTTATAGGTGGCTAGGGCTTTCGCATCCACCTCGATCGCACATAAAGATTCAAAACCAGCCAGATGAAATCCTGTAGTCAAGCCACCCGCACCAGAAAATAAGTCAATAGTCTTATATGTCATGCTCGAATACTATAGTATTAGGAATCGCTTGTCAACCAACTTCAGCAATTGGCGTCTCTTGCTTCTCCTAAATTTTATGCTTGCTTTTCCCTGCAATTATTTTCCCAAATAACCCATACACCATAAAGAGTTGAAAGAGGCAGCTATAGCCTTTCTCAAAAAGATGAGGTACTCATGGGGATAGGCCTCCGTGGGTTCCGCGGCCTCCGTGGCCTCCGTGGGCATACCTCACTTTTTTGAGAACCGCTATATCTCTGCGGTGAACGCTACCTCCCCATTCCGAAATAAATTTAACAGCAACCGCCGCCGTTATAGTGCCAAGTCGAATCAGTAATCAACACCTTATCCGGCATCAATCCGCCCAAATTCCCAGCAGTTTTATCGCACACCGCCGCCGGAACTCCCCGCTGCAAAACGTGACCAGCCCCGTCGTCAAATAGCTCCTCAGAGCCCGCATAAATCGCCGTCTTGCCAGTGAAAATGCAAGCGCCATCCGGGGGAATGTCCACTTTAAAGGAAACTGTATCCAGGCTTTCTAACAGCAGATCCGCATCCAATTTGTAATTGTGTTTGTCGAGCAATCTGTAAGGACGGCGCGCCCGCACTTCCACTTGCCCAAAGCCCACGTCTACAAGGTGTTGAACGTATTCTGCGTATGTCAGAGCACCGGACAAACACAAGGCGCGCAGGCGATCGTCCTCCTTCAAATGCTGGGGAATTGTGCGAGTTGCGATCGGATCGCTCATCAACAATCTGCCCCCTGGCTTCAAAACCCGATAAGTCTCTTTTAATGCCTTGGCTAAATCCGCAGGTTCAAAGATATTAAACAAGCAATTTTGTGCGACAACATCGACAGAAGCATCCGGCATCGGCAACGCAAAAGCATCGCCTTCACAAATTTCGACAAAACTAGCATCAAACCATTCATTTTCGTGGGCGGCAATTTGCAAGTTGCGTGCAGCCGCTTCTCGCATTGCTGCAACCGGATCGACGGCAATAACCGATCCATTGTGCCTAGAAAAATAAGCAAATTGCAGTGCTTCCAATCCGCCGCCGACGCCGACATAAAGCACGACTGGATTTCCGACAAGTTCGGCGGCGTGAACGGTTGTGCCGCAGCCGTAGTTCATTTCTTGCATTTGTTCGGGAATTTTTAATCCTGGCAGTTGCAAGGGACTGCTTTGGACGCAGCACAGCCCGATTTGGGGGGTTTCGGCAACGTCGCTATAAAATTTGGCTGCTGTTTCGAGATAGGTCATTTTCAATTTTCCTGTGTTTTTTGACCGCAGATGTAGGCGAATTTAGGCTGATGTAGGCGAAGCCTTCCCGAAGGGTACGCAGATGAATTCAGAAATATCTTTTAGGTTTCAAATTCGACTTTTTGTTCTGATTTTGGTGTGTTTTCTGGTTCTGAAACTGTTGTTTCGGGAACTGGTTCTTGTTCTGATTTTGGTGTGTTTTCTGGTTCTGAAACTGTTGTTTCGGGAACTGGTTCTTGTTCTGATTTTGGTGTGTTTTCTGGTTCTGAAACTGTTGTTTCGGGAACTGTTAATTCTGCGCTTTGGGGAAGGCCAACCGAGGGCGCTGGTGCTACCAAATTGGGAGATGCCTCTGGTATCGCAGGAGTGACTGCTTTAGGTACAGGAGCTTTGTCTGTTATTTCTGGCAGGGTTGGGGGTACTGAAGGATTGGCAGGTTCGGTAACTTGATTCAAAAAGTTGCGAAACCGATTGTAGTATCCTTTGTATTCCTGTTTCTGTGTTTGGGGAGATGGTGTTGGTTTCGGCTCTATTATTTTAACGGGTACAACAACTTTGGGGGTTTCTAACTGTGGAGTTGCTATGGGTTTGGGTTCTATGACTTGAACTGGTTCCACAACTTTGGGGGTTTCTAGCTGTGGGGTTGCTGTTGGTGTCGGTGTCGGTTCTATGACTTGAAGTGGTTCTACAAGTTTTGGTGCTTCGAGTTGGGGGGTTGCTGTCGGTGTCGGTTCTATTTGTTGAACGGGAGCAACTTTTGGCTCTAAGCTCGGCTCGGTAGCTGGGGTTTCTGGAACCGCTGGTGAGGGTTCGGCTACTGGTGTTTTTTCTAATGCAGGTGTCGGTGTGGGTTCGGGTGTTGGGGTTGGGGTTGGTGTGGGCTTGGGTACTTGGTAGGTGCGATCGACTATACCGCGAGTATCTGCTACTGTTAGTTCCCCGCGCACTAATTTAGAAAGAGTATCTTGCCCCTGGGGTTGGTAATCTATCAGTCTGACTGTATTATTAAAGGCGTTTTTGACGCTATTTCCCCGTTCGTCGATTAACTCTAGCTGTACCCAGTTTTTCCCGGGTTTGAATCCTTTAAGATATATAGGTTGCAATTGGTCGATCGCGAAACTTTCCCCGTTCACTGTGGCTCGAATTTTCCAATCGAGTATGTCATCTTGGGAATTTGCTTGAGCCACTTGGTGCAAAGGCGCATTTGTCAAGTAAAAATCGAGCAGGATGGGTTCTACCCCGTAACTGCCTTGCGGGCTGTTGTACGTTAATAGGGGCAATGTGCGATCGGGATTGTTGTCCTGTGTTTTGGTAAAAATGTGAAAGGTGGTTTGGGCCAAAGCACCTTCGTTTTTAAAGCTTTCTTCCCAAGGTCGAGCTGCGAACACCCGCAGGGTATGGGTTCCGGGTTCTAAGTTGGAGAGCGTTAAAGTTTGGTTGATGTCGTAAACTGCTGCATAAGGTTGGTTGTCTAATAAAACTTGCAGGTGGGGCCCCAAACCCAAGTTTGCTTCTTTGAAAATGGGGAAGTCCTGGACTTGGAACTTAACAGACACATTTATATCCTGAAGCACTTCGTCAGGTTTTGGATTCAAAATACTTATTTGAGGCTGGTAAATTTCTAGAGCCTGACGCAGTTGTTGAATGGCTTCTGGGGGAGAAGCCTCTGAGATTCTGTTTACCTCGGCGGTAGCTGAGCCGCTCTTGTTTCCTGATTTGGGCGTGGAGGGATCGCCCGCACCACAACTTGCTACACCCAAAATCAATACTGCTGCTGCAAACAAGGCCAGCAACCTGCCTGCAACCGTTCTCTGCCAATTGATGCCAATCACGCAACTATACTCCTAGAAGCCTTCTCATAGGGAACTATAGCCCAAAACTGAATTTAGTATTGCCGAATTGCCGATCGGCAATTCAGGGCCCCCTGTGCCCCGGATTCAGGCTGTGCACGCAACCAATCCGATCCCACTAATAACTGCCCCAGCCGTTTTCGTGAAGTACCCCAACTTGCTTCGCTGAAGTTGGGGCTTCCAACCGGAGCTAACAAGGACGGTCTTATTCGTCTTCGGAGTTTCCCGTCTCAACAGCCGTTGCCTCTACTATGCCGTCATAGCGTTGGTCTTACACAGCCTCCACAGGCAGCAATCCCACTTCCTGAGATTGTTTGATTTCTATTCGTACAACGCATCAAGGACTTACGACAGTGGTCAGCCAGCGGATTTGTTCTTTCCCCGTTTCTCATGCTAGTTCCCAGGCTAAAAGCCTTTTGTGGTCAGCCATGCGGGTGGGTCAACGACCAACTCAATTATACTCTCAATTGGCTGTTGCAGCTATCGCTGCAACAGTCGCGTCTTTCATCCCCCACATGAGCCATTCCGCAATTTGCTTCGCTCTTGCTTCATTACCAGAGGTGGGGGAGTTCCCGACTATTTGTCAAACATCTCTCTTTGACATCCTCACCGGGGTAAACCCACGGTGATTCCCAAACATCACTATTTGGGTTTCTGCTTCATAGCACCAGCCTTGCGAGATTTGCTCTCATGGGGTCTTACGGTCGCTCCACAGACTATTCCCGCTAGTCCAGCGCGGTTCTGATGTGTCGAAATCTCAAGATTTCTGTTTTGTTTGTGTCACGAGCGGGATGTTTTACCATTGCCCCAGAGTGCTTTTCCCGGTCTACCGATTTTGCTGCGCCGCCAGTACGCTTGCTGGACTTCGCCCGCCCGAGCTATCTGATCCATCGTCACGGGTGGGTCATCGACCAATTTAATTGTACCAAAAGCCGTCCTCGAAGGACGGGGTTTTAGACCCATTTTTCTGATAAATGAGTATTCCTCAATTGCCTTATCTTTGAGTTTTGTAAACTTAATGGCAATACCCCTTGACTTTTTTGAGGGGCTGTGGAAATTAAAGGGGGTGATTGCATCAAGAATTGAGGCTTTTTTAAGTATTGTTAACAAGCGATTAATACTTCTCTAGCAGGCTTATAATTCATAAAACTCCCTCAAAAGGAGCAGCCGTATCAAACCTGAATCCAGGAGGCGATCGGCAGCTCTGGCGAGAAGAGTTGGCAGTACCCAGGGACATTGTTAGCGACACTGGGGAACTGGCTTCTTTACAAAGAAGCAAAATGCTTGGGGAGACGATCCACCTGCGTGTAACTCTGCAAAGAGCGAAGTGCAAGCTGTTTCGGGGAACCGAGAATCCCCCGCCTAATTAAGCGTGGGGAGTGTCAGATACAGTATTCAGTTCTCGTTCCTTGTCTTATCGAGAGGAGAGTCTTCATGACCATTAGTCCTCCAGAGCGAGAGGTAAAAGTTAGAGTAGTAGTCGATAAAGATCCGGTTCCAACTTCCTTCGAGAAGTGGTCAAAACCAGGTCATTTCGATCGCACTCTAGCTAAGGGGCCAAAAACCACCACTTGGATTTGGAACCTCCACGCTAACGCTCACGACTTCGACAGTCATACAAGTGATTTAGAAGACGTTTCGCGCAAAATCTTTAGCGCTCACTTCGGCCACTTGGCAGTAATTTTCGTATGGTTGAGCGGCGCATATTTCCACGGCGCTAAATTCTCCAACTACGAAGCTTGGCTGACAAATCCTACAGCCATCAAGCCCAGCGCTCAAGTGGTTTGGCCGATTTTTGGTCAAGAAATTTTAAATGCAGATGTAGGCGGCGGCTTTCACGGGATTCAGATCACCTCTGGTTTGTTCCAACTGTGGCGCGCCAACGGCATCACTAACTCATACCAGCTATATTGCACTGCGATCGGCGCATTGGTAATGGCAGCTCTGATGCTGTTTGCCGGTTGGTTCCACTATCACGTCCGCGCTCCGAAACTGGAATGGTTCCAGAACGTGGAATCGATGATGAACCACCACTTGGCAGGTTTGCTAGGCTGCGGTTGCTTGGGCTTCGCAGGTCAGCAAATTCACGTAGCTCTGCCGATTAACGCTTGCATGGACGCGATTGATGCAGGCGCACCGTTGACAGTCGGCGGCAAACTGATCAAAACAGTTGCCGATATCCCGCTGCCACACGAGTGGCTTTTCTCACCGAGCTTGATGGCAGACATCTACCCAAGCTTCGC
This sequence comes from Microcoleus sp. CAWBG27, assembly GCF_020883145.1. Taxonomy (NCBI): domain Bacteria; kingdom Bacillati; phylum Cyanobacteriota; class Cyanophyceae; order Oscillatoriales; family Microcoleaceae; genus Microcoleus; species Microcoleus sp. CAWBG27. Next base: position 5,246 of record NZ_JAHREU010000100.1, on the reverse strand, counting down.
TAAAGGTCTAACGCCCTTCTTCACCCTCAACTGGGGCGCATACACAGACTTCCTGACCTTCAAAGGCGGTCTGAACCCCACCACGGGCGGTCTGTGGCTGACCGATACAGCGCACCACCACTTAGCTTTGGCAGTGCTGTTCATCGTCGCCGGACACTTCTATCGCACGAACTGGGGCATTGGCCACAGCTTCAAAGAAGTTCTGGAAGCTCACAAAGGCCCCTTCACTGGCGAAGGCCACAAGGGGATGTACGAAATCTTCACGCAGTCTTGGCACGCTCAACTGTCGTGGAACTTGGCCTGGATGGGCTCTATCAGCATCATCGTGGCTCACCACATGTACGCGATGCCTCCGTATCCGTACATCGCGACTGACTACCCGACTCAGCTATCCCTGTTCACCCACCACATGTGGATCGGCGGATTCCTGATTGTTGGAGCAGCAGCTCACGCAGCAATTTTCATGGTGCGGGATTACAATCCGGCTCAGCACGTTAATAACTTGCTCGACCGCGTACTCCGCCATAGAGATGCAATCATCTCTCACCTTAACTGGGTTTGCATATTCTTGGGCTTCCACAGCTTCGGTTTGTACGTTCACAACGATACAATGCGGGCTTTCGGCCGTCCTCAAGATTTGTTCTCAGATACGGGCATCCAATTGCGTCCGATATTTGCCCAATGGGTACAAAATATCCACGCTTTGGCACCAGGTAACACAGCGCCTAATGCTATGGAAATCGTCAGCCATGCTTTTGGTGGCGGTGCAGTAGCAGTCGGTGGCAAAATAGCGATGATGCCGATCGAGTTGGGTACGGCGGATTTCATGATCCACCACATCCACGCTTTCACCATTCACGTTACAGTTCTGATTCTTTTGAAAGGCGTGTTGTTCGCACGCAGTTCTCGCTTGGTTCCTGACAAAGGCAGCTTAGGCTTCCGGTTCCCTTGCGACGGCCCAGGCCGTGGCGGTACCTGCCAAGTTTCTGGTTGGGATCACGTGTTCCTCGGCTTGTTCTGGATGTACAACTGCATCTCGATCGTGATTTTCCACTTTAGCTGGAAAATGCAGTCGGACGTGTGGGGAACAGTATCGCCAGACGGCACAATTTCTCACATCACCGGCGGCAACTTCGCACAAAGTGCGATCACGATTAACGGCTGGCTGCGGGACTTCTTGTGGGCGCAAGCTTCTCAGGTAATTCAGTCCTACGGTTCGGCACTGTCGGCCTACGGTCTGATGTTCCTAGCTGGACACTTCGTGTTCGCCTTCAGCTTGATGTTCCTGTTCAGCGGCCGCGGCTACTGGCAAGAACTGATTGAGTCCATTGTTTGGGCTCACAACAAGCTCAAGGTAGCTCCTTCGATTCAGCCTCGCGCTCTGAGCATTACTCAAGGTCGGGCAGTGGGTGTAGCTCACTACCTCCTGGGAGGAATTGTCACTACGTGGGCATTTTTCCTAGCGCGAATCATCTCGGTAGGGTAAACTACCTTTAGGTTTTGGATTCAGGATTTGGGAGCAATCTCAAACCCAGAATCCAAACCTCGGAACCGAACCTCTTCAACGTTCAGGATTCAGGATTAATCAAGGCTTATGGCAACGAAATTTCCAAAATTTAGCCAAGACCTTGCCCAAGACCCGACCACACGGCGGATCTGGTACGGGATTGCCACAGCGCACGACTTTGAAAGCCACGATGGCATGACCGAAGAAAATCTTTACCAAAAGATTTTTGCTTCTCACTTCGGCCACCTAGCAATCATTTTCTTGTGGACTTCGGGCAGCCTGTTCCACGTAGCATGGCAAGGTAACTTTGAACAGTGGATTAAAGACCCTCTAAACGTCCGCCCGATCGCTCACGCGATTTGGGACCCTCAATTCGGTGCTCCAGCAGTAGAAGCTTTCACTCAAGCGGGCGCTTCTAACCCAGTGGACATTTCCTACTCTGGTGTTTACCACTGGTGGTATACCCAAGGGGTTCGGACAAATGGCGACTTGTATCAAGGAGCTATCTTCTTGCTACTGTTGGCTTCTGTCATGCTGTTCGCAGGTTGGTTGCACCTCCAGCCGAAGTACCGCCCGAGCTTGTCTTGGTTCAAAAATGCTGAATCTCGCCTCAACCACCACTTGGCTGGTTTGTTCGGTGTCAGCTCTTTGGCTTGGACTGGTCACATGGTTCACGTTGCTATCCCCGAATCTCGCGGACAGCACGTAGGTTGGGACAACTTCCTGTCTACCCCGCCTCACCCGGCTGGTTTGGCTCCGTTCTTCACTGGTAACTGGGGCGTTTACGCCGAGAACCCAGATGCAGCGAGCCATGTCTTCGGTACTTCCCAAGGCGCGGGAACTGCAATTCTGACTTTCTTGGGTGGCTTCCACCCTCAAACAGAATCCCTGTGGCTCACAGACATTGCTCACCACCACTTGGCGATCGCAGTTCTGTTTATCGTTGCCGGTCATATGTACCGGACTAACTTCGGTATCGGCCACAGCATCAAAGAGATGATGGATTCTAAGGCTGGTTTGGTCGGTGGCAAAAGTGAAGGCCCCTTTAACTTGCCTCACCAAGGGTTGTACGAAACCTATAACAACTCGTTGCACTTCCAACTCGGATTTCACCTAGCTGCTTTGGGTGTCATTACATCCTTGGTGGCACAGCATATGTACGCAATGCCTCCTTACGCTTTCATAGCGCAGGATCATACGACAATGGCTGCGTTGTACACGCACCACCAATACATTGCTGGTTTCATCATGGTCGGCGCTTTCGCCCACGGAGCTATCTTCTTGGTGCGGGACTACGATCCTGAAGCTAACAAAGGCAACGTGCTCGATCGCGTGTTGCAGCACAAAGAAGCGATTATCTCTCACTTGAGCTGGGTGTCGCTGTTCTTGGGCTTCCACACTCTCGGCTTGTACGTTCACAACGACGTTGTAGTCGCTTTCGGAACTCCTGAAAAGCAAATCTTGATTGAACCAGTGTTCGCACAGTTCATCCAAGCTGCTCACGGGAAGGCTCTGTACGGCATGGACGTGTTTCTTTCCAATCCTGACAGCATTGCGGCGACTGCTTGGCCAAACTACGGCAACGCATGGCTCCCAGGCTGGTTGGAAGGAATCAACAGCAGCACCAATTCTCTGTTCTTGGCGATCGGACCTGGCGATTTCTTGGTTCACCACGCGATCGCACTCGGCTTGCACACCACCACCTTGATCTTGGTCAAGGGCGCTCTGGATGCACGCGGTTCTAAGCTGATGCCGGACAAAAAAGACTTCGGTTATGCTTTCCCTTGCGACGGCCCCGGCCGTGGCGGTACCTGCGATGTCTCTGCTTGGGATGCCATGTACCTGTCTGTCTTCTGGATGTTGAACACCCTAGCTTGGGTAACGTTCTACTGGCACTGGAAGCACCTGGGCATCTGGCAAGGTAACGTGGCTCAGTTCAATGAGTCTTCTACCTACCTGATGGGCTGGTTCCGCGATTACCTCTGGCTGTATTCTTCTCAGTTGATCAACGGTTACAACCCGTATGGTACTAACAACCTGTCTGTCTGGGCCTGGATATTCTTATTCGGACACCTCGTTTGGGCAACTGGTTTCATGTTCCTGATCTCTTGGAGAGGTTACTGGCAAGAGTTGATCGAAACCTTGGTTTGGGCTCACGAGCGCACTCCTTTGGCCAACTTGGTTCGCTGGAAAGACAAGCCTGTTGCTTTGTCCATTGTACAAGGTCGTTTGGTTGGCTTAGTTCACTTTACGGTGGGCAACGTCTTCACTTACGCAGCCTTTGTAATTGCCTCGACGGCCGGGAAATTCGGGTAATTCCGAACTCTGGTTTTGTAGGTAATTAAATCAAATCCCCTGCCTTCGGGCGGGGGATTTTTTGAATTTTATTGTGGAATTTTGTACAATAGAAGTAGACAAAATTGTGTTAAAAGTTATAAATTTTATGGAATCATTGAATTTAATCGCCATTAACCTCGTCTTATGGGGTTTCCCCTCTGATCCTAAAGTTGCTGTGGGTGAACTCACCGAAAGCCAAAACCTTACGATAAGTCGGTTGCGTCAAAGGATTACCGATAAGTTAAAAGAAAACCCAAAAGCAGGAAGTGCTATATTTGCTGCTGAACATGGTTCAAAGTCTGACTTGCAGCAAGTTGCTGTATATTTACAAGTGGCAATGTATGAAGATGCAGAATTTGCAGCCGAAATGAAAGCGATTTGTCAAGAATTAGGGACTATTTCAGAGCATGAAGATGCAGATTCAGAGTATGAAGATGCAGAAGTTGAAGCAGCAATGAAAGCGATTTGTCAAGAATTAGGGACTATTTCAGATGATAAAACGGAGAACAGACAAAAACTTATTCAGACCATTGGAAATCAGATGATTGTTGGGGCATCAGGCGGTGCTTTAATCGGAAATATGGTGGTTGGAATACCTGGTGCTGTACCCGGTGCTTTAGCTGGTGCTGCCCTTGGATTGTGGTACGGGAGAAATTCTCGATCGTCCGATCGGACAGAAGATAGTAGGGATGTTAAATGAGTCAGAACCAAATTTTAGTCTCTAGCTGGGCTTGTTTAACATTTGTGACCATAGTTTTAGGTATCAGTTCGTTATATGTTCGCCGTAGACCTATTGTTTTCAAGTTGGCAGACTTTATGAATTTAGCTTTGGCTACAACAGCGATTATATCAAGTTGTAGCTTGATATACCGAGCCATTACTGTGAAAGAATTGGAAACCCTTTTAGGTTTTGATATTGTGACATTATACTTGGGAGCGATCGCTGTAATTTGGTTGTCAACACAGCAGATATGGCAAATTTTTAGATAGTTTTCTTCTGCTATGCCGTCGAGGCCACTATCCGGGAAGCGAAAAGAGATTTTAACCTGCCATGAGTGAAAAACCGAAACTCCCCGATCCGGAAATAATTGAAAAGACTGTGAGAAATCTGCGAGGTGTCTGTCTGCGGCTAGACGCTCTGACTCTCAGTTTAGATGAACTAATTGCGATCGTAGAAGCTGATATTCGCAACAGTCCGATTAATGTTTATCGGCGGGAGAATGCGAAGCGGTTGGCGGAGTCTGTCAAGCAGGAATAAAAGTGCGATAATCATAAAAGGCGTTGCTGAGTTAGAGTATGAATAGGAGGAATAATTTATGCAATGCCCTGAATGTAAATCAACCCATATCCGTAAAAACGGCAAGAAGAAAGGAAAACAAAATCACATTTGTGTCCAATGCAG
>NZ_JAHREU010000010.1:74250-145127 GCF_020883145.1 Microcoleus sp. CAWBG27 | reverse complement strand
TAATTCATTTCAGAAGGGATAGTCTACCCGGACAGGGCAGACTTGATTACCTGTTCTATCATACATTCCCCCCTGACAATTAATCCACCCTGCCTAACCCCCCTTAATAAGGGGGGGACAAGATTCTTTTCAAAGTCCCCCTTCTTAAGGGGGATTTAGGGGGATCGAGATATGTGCAACGACCCATTAAATTGGTATCACTCACTATTGCATTACTCAAATATCTGATTTAGATAACATTATCAAGCCGATTGTAGATGCGATGAAGATTTTAGTTTACGTGGATGACAGACAAGTTACCGATCTCACTGTAAAACGGCGCAAACTTACGGAATTCCTCGATTTTACTGCGATATCTCCTTTGATAGCTGAAGCTTTAGCTGCGGCCCAAGAATTTATCTATGTTAAAATTGACCTACCAACCGAGCCGATGGAGCTAAATCAATGATAGCAGCCATAGAAAAATTAGAAGCAACAGAAATTGCAGAGATTGTCGATAAATATCGCCAGCAAGGTTATCAAGTGTTAGTAAGGCAGAGGAATTATGACTGGCAAAAGTTTATTCAAAATCAGGAAATAGACTTGATTATTTGTACGGTTCAAGAATCTGTCATCGCAGCACTAAAACCGCGTCCTCCTGAGTCAAAAAGTCAAAAGACTTCCGAAGAAGAGATGATGCAACCCTCCTATGACTATCGCCAGCACGATCTATACGATATTCAGGTTTACATGGTAAGAGCATCAGAAATGATCGGAAAGGGTAATTTTGAACTCGCTACTTGTTCGATCGGCTCGATTACTGAATCAGTGATGCGGATGGTAGCCGAACACCACTCGATTGATTTTGAAATTCAAGAACCGCCAATTTTGGCTCAAACATTCCTCGCTCATGGTTTGATGAATGGGGAGGATTATGAGTTTTTGGTGGCGGCGCTGCAAATTCGCGATCGCGTGATTTTTCAGCGAGAAAAAGTTACTGTTGAACTGAATTTGGCGCGCCGTGCTTTTGAAGCATTGCAGCGTCTTTTAAGTCAATCTGGACAAGTTGAAGGGTAATTAGGCTCTCAAAGGGCGATCGGCTGTGTATTCTACTCATTTAAAACAGGTTATGTATCAAGAAAAAAGCTCAGCCTACACTTACAAAGTTGGTGGACATTTGCCTCTAGATGTTTCCACTTATGTAGTGCGACAAGCAGATTCTGAACTTTATCAAGGCTTAACAAATGGTGACTTTTGTTACGTGCTGAATTCTCGCCAGATGGGTAAAACTAGCTTGCGCGTGCGAACTATGCACAAATTGCAAGCAGAAGGTATTGCTTGTGCGGCGATCGATCTAACTAAAATCGGTTCTCAAGATATCAATCCCGATCAGTGGTATGCGGGGGTAATCAGGCGTTTAGTTACCAGTTTTAAGCTAGATTTGAATTTGAGATCGTGGGTGCGGGAGCGAGAATTTTTGCCGCCCGTACAGCGCTTGAGCGAGTTTATTGAACAAGTTTTACTAGAAAATGTTCATGGTAAAATTGTAATTTTTATTGATGAAATAGACAGTATTTTGAGTTTGAATTTTCGGGCGGATGACTTTTTTGCATTCATTCGTGCTTGCCATGAATTCGATCGCCTGACTTTTGCTTTGCTGGGGGTTGCGACTCCTTCGGACTTGATTCAAGATAAATACTGTACGCCTTTTAATCTCGGTCGCGCTGTCGAATTGTATGGCTTTAAACTGCACGAAGCTCAACCTTTGGTACAAGGTTTAGCAGGGAAAGTTAGCTATCCTGAGTCTGTTGTAGAAAATGTGCTGATTTGGACGGGAGGACAGCCGTTTTTAACTCAAAAGATTTGCAACTATATTTGGCAACAAGCCGAAAATTTTCCGGCAAAAATCCCTCAGGATAAATCTTCGATTGGAGACTGGGTTGAGAATTTAGTGCAGACGCAAATTATTGATAATTGGGAAGTTCAAGACGAACCGCCACATTTGAAAACAATTCGCGATCGCATTCTCAGAAGCGGACAGCGTACCGAAAATTTGCTGAAAATTTACCAGCAAATTTTAATTGCTTCTGATTCGTGTAGCGAAGCCAAGATTCCGGCTGATGAAAGCCTCGAACAAATGGAACTGCGATTGTCTGGTTTGGTTGTGAAAAGAGGGGGAATTTTAAGCATTTATAATAAAATTTATGCCTCTGTATTTAATCGAAATTGGACGAAAAAAGCTTTGGCTGCTCTCCAACCAGACTTTAAACAATTAGTTGCACATCAAGAACACAAAGTCCTATCTATGCTCAACAGTATGGAAGGCAGAGATTTTGAGGATGTGCTCTATGAAATTTTGGGTTCGATTACTATTAAACTAGGGGAATTGATGAGTGTCGATCGCATTTCAATATTTTTTATAGATAAAGATAAAAATGAACTGTGGTCGATTATTGCCAGAACGACAAACAGCAGTTCGACAAAGATTCAAATTATGGCAAACAATCCAACAGCAGGCAGAGTGACTATTTATAAAAAAGCTGTCAGCATTCCCAGCGATTTATCGGAAATTTGGTATTCCGATGTCGTGGAAGAGCAAGATAAAAAGACTGGTTACAAACTTTACAGCAATTTAACCTCACCTATGTTGAATGAAAAGGGAGATATATTTGCTTTTGTGCAGTTAGTTAATAAGTTAAAAAAACATCACGATCCGGCAGGAAATTTTTCTGACAAAGTCGAGATAGAAGGGTTTACAGAAGTCGATCGTACTTTGATCGGAGAGTATGTTCCAGCTATTCAGCGGTTGTTGGAAAGGTGTCAATCTTGTTATAAGTTAACTCAAAGATTGCAAGCTTCGGAAGCTTTAACGGAAGCAACGCGATCGGTTTCTCAAAGCAGCTTAGATTCGGAAGAAATTATCACTAAAGTGATGGAGGCTGCTAAAAGATTGATGAATGCCGATCGCAGCACTCTTTGGCTGTTAGAACGCGAGACAGGGCAACTGTGGACAAAAATCCGCTTTGAAGATGGCTCGGTTCGCGAACTCCGGATCGAAGTAGGACAAGGTTTTGCGGGTCAAGTTGCTGACAGCGGCAAACCTGTAAATATTCCGTTCGATTTGTACGAACATCCCGAATCAATAACCGCGAAACAAACTGACCAAAAAACAAAATATCGTACTTGCAGTTTGCTGTGTATGCCTGTTTGCAGTCCTGACGGTGAATTAGTGGCTGTCACTCAATTAATTAACAAAAGAAGACCGGGAGATTTCCCAGAATATGACCCGGAAACTTGGCCGGAAGCACCGGAATGCTTTCAAGACAGCTTTGATGCTAACAGTCAAAAATATATGCAAATTTTTAACACTCAAGTTGGGGTGGCACTGCACAATGCGAGACAATTTGCAGCGATGAAACAGCAGGCAGAAGACCACCCGCAAAATGTGGTCAGCCAAACTCTGGCAATGCTAAATCAGGTGATGGACGGTCAGGGTTTTGATGATATTCTGGATGCTACTTTGCGATCGATTACTTTGAAAATGGGTAAGTCTTTGAATGCCGATCGCACTAGCATTTTTCTGCTGGACGAAGAAAAAAATGAGTTTTGGTCGATTATTGCTGAAGCCGATGCTGAGGGCGATCGATCGCTAGAAATTCGCGTTCCCGCAGATAAAGGTATTGTCGGTCATGTGGCCTCTACCAAACAAAGCATCAATATTCCGTTTGATTTTTACGACGATCCGCGTTCGCAAACGGCAAAAGCATTAGATATCAAAAATGGCTATCGAACTTATACTATGTTAACACTTCCTTTGTTAAATGACGAGGGTAATTTAGTAGCTGTAATTCAGCTAATTAATAAAATCAAAAAAATCGATCGCTCCAGCTTGTCCTTGCAAGAAAAAATTGATTTGGAAGGGTTTACAAAACTGGATGAACAGCGGTTTGCCGAAGACGCGAATTTGATTCAAATGATTTTAGAAAGTTTCCGTACCTTTCACAAAACAGCCCGAGGACAAAGAGTTGCGGCTGCGTTGATGGCGGCTACTCGTTCTGTCAGCCAAAGCAGCTTAGAAATTGATTCGATCCTGCAACGCGTGATGGAATCGGCTAAAGAATTGATGAATGCCGATCGCAGCAGTTTTTGGGTAATAGATAGAGATGCCAATCAATTGTGGACAAAGATTATTTTGCCAGACGGTACATTTTTTGAGTTGCGTGTGGCGATCGGGCAAGGTTATGTAGGGCAGGTGGCCCAAATGGGAGTTCCTTTAAATATACCGTTCGATCTTTATGATTATCCGGGTTCTGAAACTTCTAAAAAGACGGACGAAAAAACCGGATATCGGACTTGTAGCTTGCTTTGTATGCCTGTTTGGAATCCAGACGGGGAGTTGATTGCTGTGACACAGTTAATTAATAAAATCAAATCGGATGGCGACGATCAATCAATTGAATTATCGAAGAAAAATGTGCCGGAGCGTTTTCGGGCAAGTTTCGACCAAAGCGATCAAAACTATATGAAAATTTTTAACAATCAAGTGGGGGTGATTTTGCAAAATGCAGAATTGTTAGCGGCGGTTAAGCGGCAGGAACAAACATTGCGAAATAATTTGAGTTCGATCGGCGGTGATTAGCCGGTTCGTAGTGAGGACTTTAGTCCTTCTTTCTGAGGACTGAAGTCCTCACTACAAACTAATTACTCATGATATCGTTTCTGGTTTTATCGGAATGATTTAACCGCAGAGGACACAGAGAACACAGAGAGGGAATAGAGAGATTAATAGGGTGCATCTGGTATTTGGCAAGGGCGAAGCATTTCGGCACATAATTTATGAACCAGAACCACAGATTTACTGCCGAAATGCTTCGCCCCTACAAATATATTTTCAAAAATGAGATGCACCAGATTAATAATTCCTATGTAACCGGATTTGATATTACCAGGGATTGCCAATTATAGTGAAGGATGCCCAGGTTCGTAGTGAGGACTTTAGTCCTTCTTTCTGAGGGCTAAAGCCCAACAACGTACCTCGCTTACCAGGGATTGCCAATCATGGTGAAGGCGGCCCAATAGTAGGGATGGGAAAGGATTCGATCGCCCCGCGCGGCAATTTCCGGAGGCAAAATTAGAGGTAAAGCCAGCCCTTCGACTCGCAGCAGCCCGTCTTGAATCCGCACGCGCCCCCGCAGCATCTCCAATTGCGCTTGCCGCAAAGCCTCGGCTTTAATCGTCACATTCCCCTCGCGTCTGGGGGCGCGCAACTGCCGGTAAAACCCTGTCATCAGCCCCAAAGTTCCCTCATCGCTGACTTCCCACAAACTCGCTAAAGCCGATCGCGCACCGCTAGCTACCGCCAAACCCGCAAACCCCAACTCTGCCTCTTCGTCGCCCAAAGCGGTACTGCACGCGCTTAAAACTAAGAGATTCACTGGCGGTTCATTCCACCCCAACTTCGGCATTTCAGTGATGAGCAACTTAGTATCCCACAATTGAATGTAAGAATTAGTCGGTTGCCCGGGCTGGAATTCGCTGTGAGTTGCTAAATGAATGATACCAAACGGATGATTTGCCCGCTGAGCTTGTAAGTTTCTGAGGGTAAAATCTTGATTCAAAAATGATTTTCCGCGATCGGGCGGCGCGATCGACTCTAACTCCACCGGTACCGCCGGTAATGGCGCTTTATCTTGAAATACCGACGCGCCCATCGCCAAAACTTCATCGTCAGCAATATTCTCGTAGCGGGTATCCGTCAAACTCAGACTCGGGATGACGCTAATGCTGTATTTTTCTACTAAAAATTGTTTTCCATCGTGAAGGGCAGCAAAGGGCAAGCTTCGCAAACCTGCTGCCGGAATTACAATTAAATTGTCAATTTTTAAAGCTGCCAATTCTGTCACTATTGGCGCAATTAACCACCGATAAATCTTTTGGGCTGCATCCAAATAACTGATGCTGTTTCTTCTTCTGGGATTAGTTATTTCGCTTTGCAGGGATTCTGCTAGTTGCAATACCTGCCAGCGGGTTATTGCGGGAACTAAAATGCGTATTGGTTGAGCGTTGGCTGTGACTAACACTAATTCTAACTGCTCCCCGTTAGGGATATCGGAAATTTCTTTGTCGGCTGGTTGGAGGCTCTTTCCTAACTTGTTTTCTAAGGATATAGGAGACTCGGATGTGAGGTTTTTGATTGCAGGAAATACATTAGATAAATTCCGACTTGCCACCAGCACCGAACTATTTTCTTTCGCTGCCCCGTTGGTTCCGCTGACCCAATTCATATAAATGATTGCCGATTTTACGCGGGTAATTTGTTCGTTTTTGCGAAGAGTTTCGTAAATTACCGACATATTAGTTATCGGCATTCTGGCGGGCAGTTTTAGATGTTTTTCGTACTCGCGAGTGAAGGTTCTCTCAAATGCTAACACTCCCGAACCTGCCGCATCGTATCTGCGAGAAGGAGTGAAAATATCCGGGCTAATTGGAGAATGCTTGTCTCGATTTGGCGATCGCAATTCTACTTGCAAAGATGCCGGAAGCGATCGCCCAGGCTCAGGATTTACGGACACTGGAGTTGATGCGGGAGTTGATGCCGGAGTTGGTGCGGGAGTTGGTGCGGGAGTTGGTGCGGGAGTTGGAGTTGGTGCGGGAGTTGGAGTTGGAGTTGGTGCGGGAGTTGGTGCGATCAGGGAAATCAGATTTGGTAAACTTCCTTGGGTGTAAGTTTCCCCAAAAGCAAGACTGGGGAAAATGGTGTTTCCCTCGCCAGAATTAATGCTTCCCTTGGTTCCATTGTCGATCGCGCCGCCAACTAGAAATGGTCGATTGCTACCGCCGCCGTGCCGAATTGCGATCGCGCCGCCTCTGGCACTTCCGGCAGTAGAAATACTGCTGGAAACATTGCCAGATGTATCGTCGGTGAACACATTGTTCGATCGAAACAAACCGAGGGTTGTCACATCAACGTTGCCACCTGTGCCGTCTTGTTGGCCACCTCTAGCATCGATAAAACCCAACAGAATGTTACCAGTCGCGCTGAGGGAGACGGTGCCACCGTTTCTCTGAGTGCCGCGGGAGGTGAGATCGAGAGCGGAAATTCCGGCTTGGGAGGTGAGGTCAATATTGCCGCCGATCGCTCCCGAAGCGTTCACAGAGCCGGCAGTTAAAGGGCCGGCATTGCTTTTGAGTGCGATCGCGCCGCCTGTTCCCGTTGCTGATGAAGAGTCGATCGCACCGACAGTAACAGTATTTCCCTCAACTCGAATGCTCCCGCCGTTGGAGGTAATATTGCCAGTTTTCAATTCGCGAGTTGCTTGCAGGTTGATGCTGCCGCCATCCGTCCTTAAATTGCCTTCTAAGAGTAGGTTTCCTGCGTTGATATCGGCTGGTAAACTGGCCCTGTTGCCCCCTCCGAGGGTAGCCGGATCTCGGGCGTTTAGGGTCAAATTGCGCGCGGTAATTCTCGAAGTCGCCGTGATGCTAGCAGCGTCAGCCGAGAGCTGGCCAAAGCTCTGAGTTTGACCGACGGAGCCCCCAAAAGTAATGTTGCCGCCAGCGCGCAGGGTCAAATTATTTGCGCCATCGGGGGTGCTGTCGAGGGTATTGGCAAAAGTGATATTGCCGGTACTGGCGGCGAGGGTGGCGGTGCGATCGACTGTGACGGCACTGTTGAAAGTGATGTTGCCCGCAGTCGCGATCGCACCGGATAGCTCGGTAGTGCGGCCGTTGACAGTCAAACTAGCTAGGGGCGCAGCTTGACCGACTGTACCGCCGAACAGCACTCGCTGAGCGTCAAGTCTCAGGGCGCGAGTTCCGTCTAGGTTGCCGGAGAACAGAATGTTGCCCCGAGCTTGAGTGCTCAAAGCTACATCAGCATTCAGGGAGAAGTTGCCTGTCAAAGTGAGATCGGCGCCGGATGTCGAAATGTTGGCGCCGATCGCAGTTTGGGACGCGTCGAGAGTCAAACTAGCGCTACCGGTTGTTCTCAGGGGATTGTCGATCGCGATTGAGTTGCCTTGAAGTGTCAGCGAACTGTTGAAGGTAATGGGTGTGACGATCGCGATCGAGCTGCTGTTGGGACGCCCGATCGCGATCGAGCCAAAATCCCCTGCCAAAGCAGCGATATCCGTTGCCGTTAAGTCCAAAATCCCTAAATTATCCCCGGTGCCACCAATCCGAATTTGTCTGCCGTCGTTGGGTTGCAAGCTAATTGTTCCCCCCGCACTGCTGACGGAATTGTTGCCGCCCCTGAAGTCAATGCCGTTAGCAGTGAGAGCAATGTTGCCACCGTTGGCATTCACCCGTCCCAGAGAGATGCTGCTGGCAAAAATGTTGATGTTGCCACCTTGAGTCTCGATTAAATCGTTGGGATCGTTGACAAAAAACACTCCGCCGGCTCTAAATGTTACGCTGTCTCCCCTTCTCGCTTGCAGGGAAAGTTGGTTGTCGGGCAAATCTTCGACGGTGATGAAGCCCGGAGTCTCTAAAACTACGTTGCTGCCAGCAGCCATCTGTTCCAACTGCGCGTCTGAGATCGATGTTTCAGCCAGCGATCCTGTGGCTTGGAGTTCCCCGCCAGTCGATCGCGCGCTGGGAATGCCGTTACCGCTGACGATGGTAATATTTGACGGATCGAGCAACAAATTGCCGATCGCCCCGTTAGGTGCGCGAGTATCGACCTGTCCTTGGAAAGTTAGAGCATTTTTGCCGGAAACTTCGACTCTGCCACCGTTACCTGCGGCAGTGCCGCCGCGAGCAGTAATATTGCCGAAGAAGCCAGTGGTATTGTCTGACCAAATTACGGCTGTGCCACCGTTGCCGCGGTCGATCGCGTTTGTGGCGATCGTAGAATCAGGACTAACATAAGTTACCTGGGCATTGAGCAGCGGTTCGAGCCCCTGGAAACCGCCTCCGACGCGGACAACACCTCCGCCATCAGTCCCCGAAGCATTAATATTTGCGCCGAACAGTCCGACTTTTTCACCTAAAATATTTACCGTGCCCCCAGTCTGGCCAGCAGGAGCAAATACATTTACAGTACCCGAGACGATCGCACTTCCGGCAGTTACCGGCACTGTTTGCCCGCCCGTCAGTACCAATTCACCTTGTGCGTTGGTTGTTAAACCTGTGGCTGAAGCTACTCCTGGGCCCGTCAGCAACTGAGGCAAAGCAGCCGGGGCGATCGCAGATTTTTCTGACGGCAAAGATGGAGTAATTTCTAAACTCAATAAGTTACCCGTTAGACTGATGCGGACTGCATTTTGTCCCGGAACAGCCGCCACCGTAATTTGACCTGCCGGCGCCGACAATTGCCCGCTATTAATTACTGTACCGCCCAGCAAAGTTAAATTTTGACCATTGCCAACTGCTAAACTTCCTGCATTGACAATTGCACCGACTTGTGAGTTATTAAAATTAAATTGATTGGGATTTCCCAGTAAAGCTTTATAATCATTAATTCCTGCCGAATTAAACCAGCGATCGCCGAAACCGATACCTGTAGCAGTTGTGGCGAAAAAAGAACCAGGCACGTTTAATCTGGCATTTTGACCGAAGACAATTCCCGCCGGATTCATCAAGAATAAATTTGAGTTGCCGCCGCTTACAGAAATCAGACCATTAATGACAGAAATATTGCTGCTGGAAATCCGCCCTAAAATATTTTGAATATTTGGATTAGTGAGAAAATTTGCGATTTGACCTTCGCTGAGATTAAATTGGCTGAAGCTGTGAAAGAGATTGGCGCCGTTTCCCGACACTTGTCCGCCGCTAATGTTTAAGCGATTTTGCTCCTGATTGACAACAGTATTAGTGCCGTCATTCGCCGGAACGACAGATTGCGATCGCACTGCTATCGGTAGCAGCCAAAAACCTAATGTCAAAATTAAAGCAGAGCGAAAATAGGTCATTAGTCAGTTGTCAGTTATCCGTTGTCCGTTGTCAGTTGTCCGTTGTCAGTTATCATGGGAGCAATTATCAATTCCCAATTCCCTGTTTGCCCGATGCCCGATGCCCAATGCCCAATTACCAATTCCCAATTCCCGATTCCCGATTCTAATCTATAGTAGTTTTGATTTTGTTTGAGCTGTAATGTTCCGCGAAAGTGCCAATAAACTTAAAAAAGTCGATCGCGCGCCAGCATGGGGGGTTTGTCTCCTGGGTGCCAAGGGTGCCTCCTTCAGTCGATCGCACTTTCAAAGCACCCGCTGCCATAATATAGGAAATACCATGCAGATTTAATATTTATCTGTAGCAGGTGTCTTGACCAAACGATCGCTTTCGTAGCGCACTGATTGGATAGAATAGCAGTCAAACCACGAAATAACTCGCTCCTCAGATTATGGGATTCAAGGATTGGGAGGTTCGAGAATTGGGAAATTGTTCGTGAATTGGTGAATATCTCATCTTTCCGAGAAGTGCTATATAGCCTTTTTTAGAAAGATGAGGTACGTTGTTGGGATGCGAACCCTCTTTGTTTAGGCCTGTTATGTAAGCTGTCAGTCATACCTCACCTTTTTGAGAAAGGCTATATAGCCTTTTTCAGAAAGATTTAGAATTGGTAATCGGGAATTGGTAATCTCTTGCCATAACAACTGTCAACAGTCAACTGACAACTGTCAACTAAATTTTTGCATGAATTGGCGATCGATCCAATCTTTCCAGTACCACAGTAGCGATGATTCCCACATCCACGATCCGCGAGATGCGATCGCCCTTTTATTCCCAGTACCGATTAAGCCTAAATATTTTTCCTGCGGTATAAAGGGTTTCAGCGGTTTTGCCAATAAAAACTGCTGCAAATTTTCAAACAGCGGTTTGCCCTGACGCACGGCAAACACGCCTGCTTTGGGACGGGGATAATTAACCATCGCCGCGATGTCTCCAGCCCCAAATACGTTGGGATGAGAGACTGATTGCAGGCAATCGTTGACTTGCATAAAGCCGTTTGAGTCAGTTGCTAAACCCGATTCTCCGATCCAACGGGCGGCGGATGCTTGTGTCACCCAAAAAATGCGATCGCACTCAATTTTCAAACCAGATTCACAGTATATTTGGTAAATGGGCATCGGGCATCGGGCATCGGGCATCGGGCATCGGGCATCGGGCATCGGGCATTGGGCATTGGGCATTGGGCATTGGGCATCGGATGTTATTTGCATCATTTCTTGCTTTTCTACAGCACTGACTTTTTCCATTAGATGCAGTTGAATGCCGCGACTAATCAGAATTTCTTTCAGGCGGCGACGAACCCGTTTGTTGTGTGCAGGCATCAATTGTGCACCGCTATGAAACAAATGAATTTCTAATTCTTCTTGATTGACTCTTCCGTCTTCCCTCAATATCCATCCGTTAAATCCGTTGCCGAACCTTTCTTTTTTCGCAAGACGAGATTGCATATTCAATGCTAATTCTACGCCGCCCGCGCCGCCACCAACGATCGCGATTCGTACAGGTTTTTCTCGATAGTTTTGCGTAGCAGAGATTAACTGATTCCAGCTAGCTAAAAACTCCGGTACAGGTTTAGCTGGAATTGCGTATTCTGCCGCACCCGGCACAGATATAGTCGCGGGAGTGCTGCCGATATCCACAGACAGCACGTCAAAGTTAATTGGAGGGCGTGTTTGACAAATTACTAAATTTTTGTTAAAGTCGATCGCGATCGCCCGATCGACCAATATTTGACACCCGGCAAATTCGGCGAGCGATCGCAAATCGATATGACATTCATCATAATCGTAAAACCCGGCAACGTGTCCCGGCAACATCCCCGAATAAGGCGCGTACAGGACATCGCTAATCAGAGTCAACCGCACGGAGGGCAGCGGTTTGATGCCGAACATTTTCAATACAATAGCATGACTGTGACCGCCGCCAATTAAGACTAAATCTTTCACAATTACAAATGTTCGATCGAAATATTCCTTTCCACGATATTGTACAGCACTTGCACTTCCGCAGACAGGACTGTCCGGTCAGGAGAGCTGGCGGTGTGTAATTAAGATTGGCCAGCACTTTTGACAAAATGCTCTCACTTACCCCCCGCCTACATCGCAGATTTTCAGCGATTGTACGATCGCACATTCAGCACAAATGGCTGTAGACTGTAGAGCGAGCAAATTTGATCGCCAAATTATGCCGGGGTGTGTTTGAAAGCTAACTCACCATTGATAATTATGACATTACGGATCGTGCCTCGCAGTTGGTCGCCATCGATTAAACGTTTGTTCCCACTGCTGTTTGCCCTCTCATTCATTATAGTATTGTTGGTCAATAATGCGATCGGCGCGATCGCCCAGCAACCCCGCCAAGAAATTCGCGGAGTTTGGATGACGACAAACGACAAAGACATCCTCAGAGATAGGCGCAAAGTAGCCGAGGCTGTCAGCCAATTAAAGCGATTAAATTTTAACACAATCTATCCCGTAGTTTGGAACTCTGGCTATGCAATGTATCCCAGCCCAGTCGCCCAAAAAAGAGACATTCAACCCTTTGTTTATAGAGGGTTAGACGGACAAGATATGATCGGAGATTTAATCGCCCAAGCCCACCGCCAAGGCCTGCTAGTAATTCCTTGGTTCGAGTTTGGTTTCATGACTCCTCCCACCTCAGAATTAGCATTAAACAATCCCGATTGGCTGACTCAAAAACAAGACGGCACTCAAACATCAAACGGTGCAGGCGGCGAAGTAGTTTGGCTCAATCCCTTTCATCCCGAAGTTCAGAAATTTATTACCGAACTCGTACTAGAAATCACCACCCAATACAACGCCGACGGCATCCAATTCGACGACCATATGAGTTTGCCCTCAGAATTTGGCTATGATGAATACACAGTAGCTTTGTATACCAAAGAAACGAAAAAAGCACCTCCAAGCGACTCTCAAGATCCAGCATGGGTGAAATGGCGAGCTAATAAAATCACCGCTTTTATGTCGCAACTAAATCAAGCCGTCAAAGCAGCCAAACCCAAGGCAATTTTCTCGATTTCTCCCAATTACTACGAATTTGCTTACAAACATCACCTGCAAGATTGGCTGGCGTGGGTGCGTTTGGATATTGCCGACGAATTGATCGTGCAAGTGTACCGTCCCAACCTAGAATCATTTGTGGACAAGATTAACCGTCCAGAAATGCGAGAAGCACAGCAAAAAATTCCCACTGGAGTTGGGATTATGACAGGTTTAAGAAATCGGCCAGTAGCGATAGGGCAAATTAAATCCCAGGTGCAAGCAGTCCAACAATACGGCTTAGGTGCCGCTTTCTTCTACTACGAAAGCTTGTGGGAAGATGCACCCGAACCAATTGCAGATAGACTTTCTCAATTTAGCGCCTTCTTCCCGTCTTCTGCATTCCGCACAGCGCTACAAATACCCAGACGCGCGGCAACTTTTCCGCCGCCGCCCCCACCCAAACCCGACCCCAAAAATAAGCCAGGACAACCTACAAAAAACAGCCCACCTTCGCCCTCACCAACCACATCTAAAAAGTAAAAAGTCCTCATATCAAATCCGGTTACATCCGGATATTGTAGCCCTCGCGAGCGAAGGTTGCGCGAGCGGGGACAGCAATAAAATCGGAAAATTATTGTTCGGATGTAAGCGAAAATAATATCATTCCTCAATCTCTTCCTAGTGCTGTCCCCCCTCGCGTGTTCAGTAGACTTGAATTGCAAAAATCGGAAAACACTCTGAAATTATCTGCGTTGCATCTGTGTTGCATCTGTCTGACATCTGCGGTTGAAGGCTCAATCGAAGACTTAGGCAATCTTGTCTAGTATACCTTATCCTAATATCAATCATTAATCATCAATAAAAATGTCAAACAATCAAAAAATTATACTACCAAAAATGGGCTGCGGTACCTGGGCTTGGGGCAACAGATTGCTCTGGGGTTACGATGAAAGCATGGACGACGAATTGCAAGCCGCGTTCAATCTTTGCGTTAACAATGGAGTCACTTTATTTGATACAGGTGATTCCTACGGAACCGGGAAATTAAACGGACGCAGCGAGCAACTTTTAGGACAGTTTTCCCAACAATATCAAGGTGCAAATCAAGACAATATTTGTATAGCGACAAAACTAGCGGCTTATCCTTGGAGACTGACGCGACAATCCATGATATCTGCTGGAAAAGCCTCGGCTTCGCGGCTCGGAAAGAATGTGGATTTGGTGCAAATGCACTGGTCTACAGCCAATTATGCACCTTGGCAAGAGGGGGTTCTTTTGGACGGTTTGGCAGACCTTTACGAGCAAAGATTGGTCAAGGGAGTGGGTTTATCTAATTACGGGCCGAAACGCTTGAAATGGGTGCATCAAAGATTTAGTTCGCGGCAAGTTCCTATTGTAACTTTACAAGTGCAATATTCGCTACTTTCTACCTATCCAGTAACAGAACTCGGATTGAAAGATGTTTGCGATGAATTGGGGATAAAATTGATTGCTTACAGTCCTTTAGCGTTGGGGTTGCTGACTGGGAAATATTCGGAAAATGGCGCTCTTCCTAAGGGTATCAGAGGTTTGGCGTGCAAGCAGTTATTACCGGGAATGCGATCGCTTTTGGGCTGTTTGCGAGAAATAGCGGCTTTCAGAAACAAGACTGTTTCGCAGGTAGCGATTAATTGGTGTATCTGCAAAGAAACGATGCCGATTCCTGGGGCGAAATCGGCGGCGCAGGCGGCCGAGAATATTGGTGCTTTGGGCTGGGAGTTGAATTCGGGGGAGATTGCAGAATTGGATAAGGCGGCGGCAAGTGTAGATAAGAAGATGGTGCAGAATATCTTTCAAACGAGATAACCCGGTTTGTAGTGAGGACTTTAGTCCGCATCAAAGAGGTTTGTAGTGAGGACTTTAGTCCGCATCAAAGAGAGGACTGAAGTCCTCACTACGAACCCATGAAGAAAGCTAATTGCAAAACTTTTCTACGCAATGGTGCAGAATATCTTTCAAACGAGATAACCCGGTTTGTAGTGAGGACTTTAGTCCGCATCAAAGAGAGGACTGAAGTCCTCACTACGAACCTATGAAGAAAGCTAACTACAAAACTTTTCTACGCAGCGCACAAACATTTCTACACCCATCCCCAACGCAGTTTCATCAAAATCAAAACGCGGGTGGTGGTGCGGGAAAGCCAAATTTTTCTCGGGATTTGCCGAACCTAAAAAGAAATAGCAGCCGGGGACTTCTTGCAAAAAGAATGACATATCCTCCCCGCCCATTGTTTGACATTCCGGTACTATTCCCGCAGGAGTTTCTACAACCGATTCTGCCACGCTGCGTACTAAGTCAGCCATGCTGGAATCGTTGATGACTGGCGGATAAATCGAAGAATAATCTAGTTGGTAAGTTGCGCCGTGACTCTGACAAATTCCGGCAATTACTTGCTCGATTCGCTTAGAGAAATAACCTCGATATCTGGGATTGAAATAGCGCACTGTGCCGCCGATTTGGGCGGTGTCGGCGATGACGTTGTGGGTGTGCCCTGCGTGGAATTTGCCGACAGTGACTACCGCTGAGTCGATCGGGTCAACGTTCCGTGCGACAATTGCCTGTAGGGCGCTGACAATTTGGGCTGTAACGACGATCGCATCTACAGTCTGATGTGGCATTCCACCGTGCCCACCTTTGCCAAAAATCGTGCAATCAAAAACTTCTACAGCCGCCATCAGCGCGCCGCTGCGGACACCTACAGTCCCTAAAGGTAGATTGTTCCACAAATGCAAGCCGACGATCGCCTCAACATCAGGATTCTGCAAAACTCCGGCTTCAATCATCGGTTTGGCGCCGCCCGGGCCTTCTTCGGCGGGCTGGAAGATGAACTTTACCTTACCCGAAAAACTGTGCTTGTGTTTGGCGAGATAACAAACAGTCCCCAGGGCGATCGCAGTGTGACCGTCGTGACCGCAAGCGTGCATAATACCATCATGCTGCGATCGATAATCCACCTCATTTTCCTCTTGAATCGGCAAAGCATCCATATCCGCCCGAATTGCCAAAACTCGCCCCGGCTTCCCGCTGTCGATAGTTGCGACAACACCCGTTTTAGCAATATTAGTTTGATGCTCAATTCCCCATTCCTGCAACTTTTCCGAGACAAACTGGGCCGTTAAATTCTCATCAAAACCCAACTCCGGCTTTTGGTGCAAGCGGCGCCGCCATTCGACTAGCTGAGGCTGCAAATTTCTAATCTCCAGCCGCAATTGAGATAAATCGACATCTGTTAAATTGGGTAAAGTAGAAACCATATTAGTTGTTAGTTGTTAGTTGTTATTTGTTTACTTTTTAACTGACTCTACCAGATAACCAGTTAAACAATCTGTAAAACTCTCTCTTTTTCTTCTCTGTGCTCTCTGTGTTCTCTGCGGTTCAAATAAAATCTTATCTTTTAACCACAGAGGCCGCAGAGTACGCAGAGAAAGAGAAGATGAAAAACAGTTAAATAATTTGTCAAACTCTCTCTTGTTCTTCTCTGTGCTCTCTGTGTTCTCTGCGGTTCAAATAAAATCTTATTTTTTAACCACAGAGGCCGCAGAGTACGCAGAGAAAGAGAAGATGAAAAACAGTTAAATAATTTGTCAAACTCTCTCTTGTTCTTCTCTGTGCTCTCTGTGTTCTCTGCGGTTCAAATAAAATCTTATTTTTTAACCACAGAGGCCGCAGAGTACGCAGAGAAAGAGAAGATTGGAAAACAGAAGTATTTAGAATACGGTTATTTAGCAATCTGAGGTATTAAGTTTGCCCCCGGAAGTAACCGCTCTAAATCTAATTCTGATGCTGATGCCGCTAATTTTTTCAGGTCATTTGGATCGTCTAAATGTGGCAAAGTACCCAACACGGGAATTTGAGTCAGAGACTGGATTAAATCGATCGGCGCCAAATCGGCAATTTCTTGTTCCGAACAAGCTTGAGGGCAATTGAGGACAATGCCTCTAAGCTGAA
Source organism: Microcoleus sp. CAWBG27 (assembly GCF_020883145.1). NCBI lineage: Bacteria > Bacillati > Cyanobacteriota > Cyanophyceae > Oscillatoriales > Microcoleaceae > Microcoleus > Microcoleus sp. CAWBG27. The sequence goes on along the minus strand of NZ_JAHREU010000010.1, from coordinate 128,208 downwards.
AACCAGTGTGTCTGGCGAGGGCAACGTTTGCTACAGCTTGCCCGATCGCACCTAACCTCACAGGTACCACCAAAACGCCTCTCAGCCGCCAATCTCGGGCAATATCTGCCACCGTCAGTTCCCGCGTTACCGGCGAACCCAGCCCTCCCAAAGCCTCCACCAGCACAAACTTCTTGCGCTCAGTGAGGCTTTGCAGCGCCGTCCAAACCTTTTCGAGTTCGATCGGTCTCCCCTCGCGTTCGGCAGAAATTGGCGGTGCTAGAGGCGCGCTAAAGTGCAGCGGATTGAGTTCTTCGGGGGATTGGTCGAGGCTAAACAAACGGGTGTAGAGTTCTCGATCGCCCGTGCCGGTTTGCAACAGCTTCATAATTCCCAAACTGCGATCGGGAAAATACATTTGCCAATAAGCAGCCAAAGCACTGGTCAAAACAGTTTTGCCCGCGTCAGTATCAGTTCCAGCAATCAGCAGCGAGTTCATTGGCGAATAGCTAGTAAGTAATTGGCTTCAACTTAAGTCTAGAGGAATTTTGCCAGAACTAGGGTGAAGGCGAAGGTGCGGGAGTTGGTGCAGGTTCCGGTGAAGGCGCAGGAGTCGGTGCGGGTTCCGGTGAAGGCGCAGGAGTCGGTGCGGGTTCCGGTGACGGTGAAGGCGCAGGAGTCGGCGCAGGAGTCGGCGCAGGAGTTGGTGCGGGAGTCGGTTTGGGTGCGGGTGTCGGCGCGGGTGTCGGTTTCGGCGCGGGAGTCGGTGCGGGTGTCGGTTTCGGCGCGGGAGTTGGCGCGGGTGTCGGTTTCGGCGCGGGTGTCGGCGCGGGTGTCGGTTTCGGCGCGGGAGTTGGCGCGGGTGTCGGTTCAGGTGTTGGCGTGGGTTCTGGCGCTGGCGTTGGTTCAGGTGGTAGCGATGGTGTGATTTCTGGCGAAGGTTCTGGGGTGATTTCCGGCGAAGGTTCTGGTGTGATTTCCGGGGAAGGTTCTGGGGTTGGGCTTGGTGAAGGTTCTGGAGTTGGGCTTGGTGAAGGTTCTGGAGTTGGGCTTGGTAAAGGTTGCGGGGTTGGAAGCGGAGTTAGTCTCGGCGCCGGAGTTATGACTGATGGCGGTGTCGGAGTGGCTGTGGGCTTCGGTTTGCTGTTGAGAAACGAGCCTACTAATGCCCAGGAACCAAAGCCTGTCAAGATGACTAAGCCCGTTAGCAGTCCGATCGCAGCGGCGGGATTGTCCCAAAAAGAGCCACCAGCAGGCTCAATTAGCGGATCTGGCTGGTTTTGCGGGCCGGCACTTAGGGGCACCATCGGCTCGGATTCGAGCGGCCTCCCCACGGCTACAGTTGCGATTAGCGAAGGATTGGGCTGCACGACTGCTGATGCTGGTGGTGCAGTGGGCGCGTTAGATTGAGGGTTAGGATTAGTTTGGGCGTCAAGTGCTTGAGCGACTTCGCTGACAGATTGATATCGATCGCCCGGAGAGCGATTTAACATCCGATTCAGCACCAAAGCCAAACCAGGGCTCACCTGTACTTGCTGCTGCCAATTCCAATGCAACGTTGTTTGATCCAGCAATTCCTGCGGTTCTTTGCCTGTCAGCAGGACGATCGCCGTTACAGCTAAAGCATACAGGTCGCTGCTAGCCGTAGCGCGTCCACTTTGCAACTGTTCCATTGGCGCGTAGCCAATTTTACCCACAGTTGTCGCGTGGGCTGTTCCTTCGGGAGACTGAACTTTGGTAGCGAGTTCTTTCACCACTCCAAAGTCAATCAGTACCGGCAGTTGGTCGTTTTCGCGGCGGATGATATTTTCTGGCGAGATGTCGCGGTGGATGATGCCCCGGGCGTGGATGTGAGCCAGTACCGGCAACATTTGTCGGAGAAATACTAAAACTTCGGCTTCGCTGAAGGTGCGACTTATAGAAGGATCGAGCAACAGTTCGCGGTAAGTCATCCCTTCCACGTAATCCTGCACCAAAAACAAACGTTGATTCTCTTCAAATATTGCCCGAAACTGGGGAATTTGGGGGTGGGCAATTTGGTAAAGTATTGCCGCCTCTCTTTGAAACAATTCCTTCGATTTTTCCAAAACGTAAGGCCCGCTTTGCATCGGAATCAATTCCTTGAGGGCGCAGCGTTCTTTAAACCGCCCCTCGTCTTCTACTAAATAAGTCCGGCCAAATCCCCCTTGACCTAAAATACTTACCAAGCGGTAGCGGTTTTGTAGGAGAGTTCCAATAGCAATAGGTGGCTGCATAAGTTTTAAGTAGAAATTGTTAAAAAATAGACGATCGCTGGCAGACTTATTAATCCTAGGTCTTTAAATGCCCAAGAGCTTACTTCACTGGCTGTAGTTCCCAATCCCGACCAAAGTTAGCATTTTACGTTTTTTTGAGCAACTTTGAGAAATTGAATTTTTTCCAAGTCAAGCAGGGACAACCTCTAACTCAATGCAGGGACAAACCCCCTGCGGTTGCTTTGCGATCGACCCCTAAACCCCGTCCGCAAAGAGAAACCGCAGGAGATTTGCTGCTAAATTCTTTCTGACTGTGAGGACAACTGCTTTCCTACCAACTGCCTTCCTACCACAAATCAACTGTCAACTGTCAACTGCCAACTGTCAACTGTCAACTGTCAACTGTCAACTGTCAACTGTCAACTGCCAACTGTCAATTGATTAACGCTGTCAACTGTCAACTGTCAACTGTCAACTGTTCAGCTTTGCTTTCACCATCTCTTGAATTCTGTTACCATCTGCTTTGCCTTTAAGCTGCTGCATAGCCTTGCCCATCACCTTGCCCATATCTTTGGCAGAAGTAGCGCCCACCGAAGCAATCACCTCGTCAACCACTTGACTCACCTCTTCATCAGACATCTGCGCCGGCAAATACTCTTCTAGAATTGCCAACTCCGCCTCCTCTTGTACCACTAAGTCCTCGCGGCCGCCTTTGCGGTATTGATCGATCGAATCCCGGCGCTGTTTCGCTATCTGCATCAAAATTTCCAATTCTTGAGCTTCTGTCAGCGTCTCTTGTCCGGAGGGACGGAGGCTGACTTCTTTTTCGAGAATAACTTTCTTGATGCCACGAACAGTTTCCAAGCGAACTTTGTCCTTGGACTTCATCGCTGCTTTGATTTCTGCGTCAATACGTTCTCTTAAGCTCATCGATGTCTACCTTGCTTTGCTATATCAAAAATCAGGAGTATGCTTCCGATTCTTAACTTTTTTTACAGTATTTTGCAAGTTTATTGCCTGTTGGTGGCGTTTCGATCGTCTTGCACCCGGATGGCTTCGGTGAGAGACAGTCTATTTGGGGCGGCAGCACCTAGAGTACAGGCGCGGGCATTGATGCCAAACAAAATTTTTAGGCCTCGGGCCATGCGCTGCGGGCGTTCTGACATTGCCGAAACCCTTGATTTTAGTGCTTCTTCCTCGCCGTCTTGCTTTTTGGGTCTTGCTTCTTCCCTCTTCCCTCTTGCTTCTTCCCTCTGTGCACAGCCCGCCATAAACTCTGTTTATGAGAGATATTTCTGCAAGTCATTTTTCGTTCGCCTAAGTTAACACTTGCCGCCACCCCGAAAGTTAAATCTCTCCAAATATTGGCTGAACATTTCTAATTTCAGATGGTAAGATGGCGATTAAATAAACGTCTTGCAAGAGGCCTGCTGTGATCCGTTCTGCTACTTTACCGCTTCCGCTTCCCGAGCCGCCGGTTTCTGCTCACGACCGTCTGCGGCTGTTCTCCGGTTCTGCTAATGTTCCCCTCGCCCAAGAGGTGGCTCGCTATCTGGGGATCGATTTGGGGCCGATGGTTCGCAAGCGGTTCGCTGATGGGGAACTCTACGTTCAAATTCAAGAATCGATTCGGGGTTGCGATGTTTACTTAATTCAGCCTACTTGCTGTCCGGTGAACGATCGCCTCATGGAATTATTAATTATGATCGATGCTTGTCGTCGCGCTTCGGCAAGACAAGTTACTGCTGTGATTCCCTACTACGGATATGCTAGAGCAGACCGCAAAACGGCCGGAAGAGAGTCGATTACTGCAAAGTTGGTGGCTAATTTGATTACTGAAGCTGGGGCCGGTCGCATTTTGGGGATGGATTTGCACTCAGCTCAGATTCAAGGTTATTTTGACATTCCTTTCGACCATGTTTACGGTTCGCCGGTGCTGTTGGATTATCTGGCAAGCAAGCAGTTGACGGATATTGTTGTGGTTTCGCCGGATGTTGGCGGAGTCGCTAGAGCGAGAGCTTTTGCCAAAAAGCTTGGCGATGCTCCCCTGGCAATTATTGACAAGCGCCGCCAAGCTCACAACGTCGCTGAAGTGATGAACGTCATCGGGGATGTCAAGGGCAAAACAGCCGTGTTGGTGGACGACATGATCGATACTGCGGGGACGATTACCGAAGGCGCCAGATTGTTGCGCCGCCAAGGTGCGAGACAGGTATATGCTTGTGCTACTCATGCAGTTTTTTCACCTCCGGCGATCGAGCGTTTGTCTAGCGGAGTTTTGGAAGAGGTAATTGTTACAAATACAATTCCCGTACCTGAAGAGAACCGATTCAAGCAGTTGACGGTGCTTTCGGTAGCGAATTTGCTGGGCGAAACTATTTGGCGGATTCACGAAGATAGTTCTGTTAGCAGTATGTTCCGCTAGCTAGAGAAAGCACGTTTTCAATATTTGTTTTAGGGTGCGTTACACGCTTGTTAACGCACCATTTTTTTTGTAGATTGCGCTCTTTCCCGCAATAAATATCGTTTCCACAGGCATCCGAATCATAATATGTTTCCTGTAGTGCGATCGTCCCCGCTCGCGATCGTAACAGCAGATGCGATCGCATTGCAGTATCATATCAAATCCGGTAGCATCGTCCTGTATTAATCTCTCTATTCTCTCTCTGTGCCCTCTGCGCCCTAGTAAGGTTAAATCATTCCGATGCAACCGGAAACGATATCATCCGATCTCACCGGAGTCGATCGCGCTTGAGATCGCTGGAACAACAAATGGTAAAATTCTATCTTGTTGTCTTAAGACCGCGACTTTTTCATCTTCTAGAGATGTCTGACCAAAATAAGGGGTAAATAGGGAAAAACTATGAAACATTCACTGGTACGAGCAGCGGCCGCCTTTGTCGGTTCAGCAATTTTAACACTCGGGGCGATCGCTCCGGCGAAAGCATATAGTTTTGACGAAACCGAAATTAACCAAGATCGAGTAATTGCGATCGCCCAACCAGGCGGTTTGACCGGCTACCAATTACTCATAGTAGAACAAGTCACAGACAGACGGAAGTGCTGGAGCGAAAGCGGTTCTAATCCCGTGACAGTCGATCCGTTATTAGCTACCTTTGACTTCACCGGCATTTGCGGCCGCGCCACAGACAGCAACGGCTTTTCCATTCGCATGGCAGGCACCGATTTAGCATTAAAATACAGCCTAATCTTGCAAAGTGTTGATGGCAATGTGCTATTAATGGGAATTCCCAGCGATCCGAACGGTAAAGCGATAATTATCGGCCGCACCAACGGCAATACTAACGGCTTTATGAAAATCACTCTCGATCCGGCTTGGCGCTTTAGTAAAAGAACTTATCAAGGGAAAGTATTAGGTCACTTTTATTTCACTAGCAGTCAAGCCGCACCGGGAGAAATCGGAAATACTGGCGGAAATACTGGCGGAAATACCGGCGGAAATACCGGCGGAAATACCGGAGGCAATACTGGCTCTTCTACATTCAGAGATATTGCTACTGATATCTACGCTCCCGAAATTAAAGAAGCTGTGGGCCTTGGGTTTGTCGCCGGCTTTGCTCAAGATAATACATTTCGGCCGCAGCTTGCCGTTACGCGAGAGCAATTGGTATCTTTAGTATTGGAATCATTGAAAGGAATCCAAGGTGCTAACATCACATTTCCTAACAATGTTTCTACTCGGCCTTATAGCGACGTTGATAGCACGCGTTGGAGTGCCGGAAAAGTTCAATTTGCGCGGGACAATAAAATAGTTAGCGGCTATCAAGATGGAACTTTTAAACCTATGCAGTCAGTGACTCGCGCTGAATTGATGGCGGTGCTGCGGAGAGCATCAGAATTTGGTTTGTCGGCGCGGGGAATGCAGCCAAATTTAGTTGGAAAAGAGCCGCCTAAAACTTTTTCAGACACTCAAAATCATTGGGCGGCTGCGATTATTACTCAAATGTCTGCTTATTGTTCTGTTGCTTCCGCTGTTAACGAAGTTGGAACTCGTTTTGCTCCCGATGATGCGGCAAAGCGGAATTACGCGGCGGCAGCTACTTTGCGGATGCTGAAGTGCGTTAAAGCTCAGTAAACAGTTGACAGTTGACAGTTGACAGTTGACAGCGAAGTGATAAGAACGGAGATTTAAATTCCGTTCTTATCACAATCTGCCTAAAGGCAGGTGCTTCAAAGTATTTGTAGGGTGCGGATCCATCGACAATCTCTCGCATTCAATTAACAATCTAATGGCGACGCACCATAGTATTTGTAGGGTGCGGATCCATGGACAATCTCTCGCATTCAATTAACAATCTGATGGATCCGCACCTTATACAATAGTCAGTGATTATTGTAGGGTGCGTCAGTTAGAAAACCTAATTTTTGCATAGTAAATCTAAAACTGACGCACCCTACAAGATTGGGAGAGAATATGCGGACTGAAGTCCTCACTACGAACTGGTTTGTAGTGAGGACTTCAGTCCGCATCTTACTTGTTTTCTGACTGGTTTGTAGTGAGGACTTCAGTCCGCATCTTACTTGTTTTCTGACTCTATTTCCTTGCGTTTCTTCTTTGATGTCTGTTTGCGAGTTTTAGGAACCGGGATTGTTTCTGACTCGGGCTGTGCGATTTCTTCTGTTGATTTGCACAATTCATTCAATAACAATTTCTGCTGAGATTCGAGTTCATTTAGCCGATTCGATGCGGTTTCTAATATTTGCTTTCCTTGTCGGAGTTGAATCGTAGTTTTATTTTCGATCGCATCCTGCAACACAAAAACTGATACAATTTGCCAAATCTCCACATCATCGCCGATGACATCGCACTTAGAGACGATTTTGCCGTTTTCGGGGACGTGAATCCCTAAGTCGGAAGCTTGGATCAGCGGCTGGATTTCTGCTATGCTTAAGTCCGCAAGGTCGGTAATTTTATGTTCGAGAGATACGAAGTCTGCTAAATCTGGTAAGTTGATTGATTCTGCGGGTAAAGCGTCGAACTTGAAGGTGAGAGTTTGGTTTAACGGATCGGAAATGGCGTAAATTGATTGAATGTGCGATCGACTAACTGCACTTTTATCAAAAAAATCTTGGCCTAAAGGCGCGATCCTCTCCGAGGGCTTCGCTAACGCAATTTTACCATTTTCCGCCACCTCCAAAATCTCCAAATTAACCAAATTCGTCGCCGCAGTCTTCACAAAAACCCGATCCAACCCCAGCAAATCCGCCAACTCCTGCAAAGTCGGCGCGGGTTCAAACTCAACGCCCGCACGCAAAATAAACTCTTCCAATACATTAAACTCGCGGGGTTCGCTAATCGCCACCTCCAGCGGAGTTTGGCGAATTGCAAAGCGGAATTCACGTGCCGCCAACACCGACAAATCAGGGTTTTGTTGCTCAATTTGTGCAGCTAGCGAACTTAAATTCGCGTCAATTTGTTTAGCTGAGGATGCTAGCAACATCTACAAAACCTCCAAAATAACGCACAATTTTTGAAACTTCCTGATACATTTTTCCGACAGTACCTGTTTGTTGCGTAAATAAATCGTGACAGCCGACAACTACCAGCAATTCTTGAGCGCGAGAAAAAGCCACATTCACCCGTTCCGGTTCCTTAGCAAATCCAATATCCCCTCTAATATTATTGCACACTGTGCTGACCACAATCACAGGTCTTTCCATTCCTTGAAATATGTCAACCGTACCTGTGCGGATACTCAGAGATGGAAATTTTTCTGGTTCTATTTTATCTTGAATTAACCTCAATTGAGCGCCATAAAAAGTTATGATTCCGATTTCTTTCGGCGGTTCACCGTCAACAACCTTGGGATGCCAAGCTGTTTCCATTTGCTGACACAAACGTTCAATTGCATCAACTTCCTTGACATTCAAGCGCGAGGTTCCATTTTTTTCTTCTTCAAACCCTTGTCCGATTGGTGTCTTTACCCACAGGATGTGATTGGTATCTTGAATGATTTTACCTGCGAGATGGTGCGCGCGCCTTGTGTCTGCTTCCAAAATCCCGCAGTTGAGCTTTTGCTGGTAAAACTGATTGATTGCGCCCATGATTTGCGGGTGCATTCGGTACTGAGTTGTCAGCATTTTTTTTATACCGTCGTCAGCCTTTTCAAACAATATTTTAAACAGCGATTCTTTGATAAAGCTAAGTTCATCTCCGGTACAACCGATGTCTTCGGCGATGTCGTCGATTGTACTTTGATTAAACATCGGTGGCAATTGTCTGTGATCGCCCACTAATACTAATTTTCTGCCCTTCAAAGCTGGAATTAATAACTCTGGCGGAGTGCATTTACTTACTTCGTCAATGATAACTGCATCAAAGCTGGGAAAGTTTTTGCTAAAATCAAAGCTGGCAGCTTGCACGCAGGTAATGCCGATGACGTTCGCGTTGTCAATATAAATTTGTTTTAAATCATTGCGGTCTTTTTCAGATGGATTGCGGAGTTTTTCTATCCAATCTGTGACAAAGTTTTTAGAACGATTTAGGGCTGTTTCTTCTCGTTCTAATTCCCGCTGCCAATGTTTGAACAATCGCTTGATTTTGCTTAAAAAATCTACGCTGAACAATCCGGTACTGGGAACTTCTATTTGGTATTTAGTTGGGATATTTTGCCATGCTGATTTCCACCAAGTTCTCTCTACGATTAATTCTGCTGTGGGCTGCTTTTGTTGCAGTTGAGCCGTAATCTCGCTCAATTCTGTTTGAAGTGTCGCGAGTTCCTCCTGGGCAGTTGTAGCGGCAATTTGCAGCGGGGATAATTGTTCGTCAAGAGTAGTTTTGATAACTTCCAAAATCCCGAACGGATCTAAGTCGGTGATTGATTTTTCAAGCTGAATAACGCTGGCTTTCCAAGTCTCAACTTGCTTGAAAAACTGCTGCGGTTGTTCCCAAATATTCGACTTTTGCGCGAGATATTGTTGGGCGAGAATTCGCAACTTGTCTGGAACCTTTGACTGTTCGACAATTGCTTGCAATTGATTCGTAACTTCGCTAATTTTTAAGTTCGCCTCTTGCTGCGCGGCTTCTACTTGAAGTTGGGCGGCGGATATTTGTTGTTGGCTGACACTTTGACCGATTTTATCTAATAACTGTTGCTGTTTAATTAGTTGTTGTTCGGTTTCGGTTTTCAGGGGAACTATGCACTGACGGGCGTTGCCGAGAATAGTATGCAGCAATTCTTTGACTAGCCGATCGAAAGTTTCTTGAATCTGATTGGGCTGCAATGATTGACTGTAAAATTGTTGGATGTTAGCTAAGAAAGTGTCAGCTTTTTCGAGGATGAATTTGCGCTGGCTTTGACTAACTTGGGCGTAGCTGGCGAAGTCTTTGGCTAGTTGTTGCCATTGCGCCCGATCGCCCGCAGCGAGCACGATCGGCATTTGAATCAAATTTAGGTGCAAAAAGTCGCTAAACCGGAACTGCTGTCCTTGAATGTCCTTAAAACCCGCGCTGGCTTCATGGGCGATCGCCTTTTGCAGCCGTTCCAAATCGGGCAAACTGACTTTACACTTCGGCGGGACGATCGGCAATTTGAGCGATCGGGCAATTTTCAAAAGTCCTGCGGGCAATTCTACCATATCATCTGTCAGCATCGCGCCCGTTTCCCAGCAAGATTGCACAACAGTATAAAGTCGCGTATCCGCCGTCTCAATCCACTCTGCAACGGCGACAACCACGGCGGCAATTTCCGCTTTTCGCAGTTCCAAATTCCTGATTTTCTGTTCGAGATTGTGGCGGTGTGTCTGATTTTGCTTGTCGCCCAATTGTAGCTGATTCACCGCATCCGACAACGGTTGCGACACTCGCAGCGACTCCGCAACCGCTGACATCGCGTGACAAACCTCCTGGGCGCGATCGCCCGCCGTCTTAAATTCGGATAATTGCCCTGCTACAGTTTCCCGCAGCCAAACCGCAATCCCAAACGCGCCGCAACTAGGGCGATCCAATCCGATTTGAATAGTATGGTTTACGCAAATCCGGACATTTGCCATAAAGTTTTCGACTAAAACATTGCCTTCAGAATAAGGTTTTAGTTTCGGCATAAACTCGGAAACTTCCGAAGACTCCCAGTTAATCTCCGGCGCAGCCAGTAAATTTGCCAGCCCGTCAACCAAAGATGCAATCTCGCTTTTAGCAGTTAAACTTAATTGATACGCTGCTGATTGCGCGGTCAACTTTTCCTCAACCTCCGCCTTCCCATCGTGCAGGTGTTTTTGTTCCTTAAAAAAAGCTCTCTCAGCGGCCGAGTAGGCGTTAAATCTGTCGAAATCTGCCAGCAACCGCTGCAAAGATGTGACATTAATCTGGCGCTGCGACAGTTGTTGTTCGCAATCAGTCGCCGTATTTTGCAGCCAATTGCCGATCGCATTTTCCTCTAAAAACGGCTGGCCTTCCTCCTGCACCTTATGGGCTTTTCCCTTCCGCAAAGCCCGAATCGCCGGATTGTGCACCAACCGACTCAAAGCATTATCAACGGCTAAATTAGCTTGGGAAGCAATCAAAGTTTTCCCGCCTTGACGCGCAATTTGATAACAAATTTCCGCAATCACCGTCGTTTTTCCGGTTCCCGGCGGCCCTTGAATTAAAATTAAATCCCGCGCCGACAGCACCATTTCTACAGCGGCGAGTTGATCGTCATTAGCATTCCGATTTAATAAGTCTTCCCGATCCAATTTTACCAGCTTGTCGGGAATTCTCGCCTCGGAAGAGTCAAATAAAAACTCGCTTAAATAGGGATTTTGAGCGCGGCCATCCGCCAGCATTTTTAAAGCTTTCTTTTTGCGATCGATCTGACTGATATCGCCCGCCGCCTCGAAATACAAAAATCCTTGTTTGGGAAGTTGATATCTACCGCCCGCCATGCGATCGCCCAAATCAACATCCAACTTAATCCGTAACATACCACGTTCAAAGTCAATTTCGGCAATACTACCCAAAGTCTCGCCATCGCGACTGCTTCTGCTTCCAGGCGGCGAATCAAACAAAATAATGTCTTCATTTCTGGCTTGTTTCAGCCTTTCGCGAAAGTCGCCGACTTGTAAGGGATTCTCCTCGTAGCCGTCAAGAGTTGCCGAATTGCGATCGATTTCAAAAGTAACGATTTTGAAGTCAGAACCGTAGTTGTGCGCGCGGAAAGGTACGCAAAATTGACGCGCTTCCGCGATGCGTTTTTCGACATTTAAGAAAGTGTGCCAAACTTTTAATTGTTCGGTTGTTGGTATGTGTCTGTCGTCCCAAAATGGCATTTGTTGGACGCGGGCGATCGACTTTGCGGGAATTGGCGAGCGACTTTTCGACACAAGTCGCAATTGCAACGGCAAAGAATAGCCATCTTTTCTACCTCTAGGAATCGCTACCAAACCAGCATCCAGGAATTTCAACCCGCCGATTCCATCTTCTGTGCGTACAGTTGCTAGCAGGCGCAAAGTGCGATTCCCTTCGGGATAGCTTCGCTTCACGGCTTTTTGCAGCAATTCGGGTAATTTAAAATCATCTCCATCGGTAGCAAGAATCAATTCCCAGATTTCCTCTTCCGAAAATCTCTCATTAATCTTTTGGCGGCGCACGTAGAAAAGACTGGGGGATTTACCGGCTATTTCCGACATCAGAAGTTCCGCCCTATCTCTGCATTCCCAATCGCAATATTTCGCTAAAGCTGCTTCTCCTTCAACTTGGCCAATAAATTTACTAATCGTGCGATCGCCACTAAATTTATATCCCCAATCTTCTGCTACTAAAGATGGCATATTTTGATTTTAGATTTTGGATTTTAGATTTGAGATTGGATTTAAGATTAGCATATTGGAAGACTGGGCGGTTAGAAACCGCGTCTATACAGGCGAAACCCAAGGTGGTTTTACAGTCATCAGAGAATTAGGTACGTTGTTGGGCTTTAGCCTCCTTTATATATACGCCTAAAGAGGGCTGAAGCCCAACAACGTACCTTTGTTAATTCTGCACAATAAAATCAAAAGGGCGAATGATGGGAATTGAACCCACGAATGGTGGTACCACAAACCACTGCCTTAACCACTTGGCTACACTCGCCATAACGTTTTTAACTATAACATAACATCTCAGCACAAGTCTAGGGGTAAAGCAAAAAAATTTCAAAATATTTTTCAGCCTCCCTAAACCGATCGCATCAATTGTGCCTGAAATTCAGCGCACAGCCAGAGTTTAGCACAATTTTCGATTTGGGCGATCGCGCAATACAATTGGTTCGTAGTGCGGGCTTGAGCCCGCATAATGCGGACTGAAGTCCGCACTACGAACCGCACTACGAACTTTCATTACCCGACAGCATCTAAGTCCTGGACGCAAGTGTCACAATACTTAAAGATTTTTTGAGGTATGTTGTGGCGCCAAGAGTGAAGACAGCGCAACCGCATACCTTTTGTTAATGTGACAGTTGCGTCTCGGAATGTAAATGAAACGCCCGCGCAGCAAGCTGTCGCGCGCCCGGATCTGTGTCAGCTTGGGGCGCCGTGCACATTGTATAACATCGCGATCGGGCCCAGCGGAATAGAATAGCCTTATATCCATGTGTGCGTCTATTGTCAACTAATTTTCTTCTCTTATCTCTCTTCCTTCGCCCCGCGAAGCAAGGAGACTATGAAAGCGGTGCATTTAAAAAACTTCTTCACAATCCAAAATCTCAAATATAAAATCTCAAATCCCTATGAGCTACTGTATTAACCCAGAATGTCAAAATCCCGAAAATTCACCCACAGAAAAACTTTGCTTGAACTGCGGCTTTAACCTATTGTTGAGACAGCGGTATCGCCCGATTAAACTCTTAGGAAGAGGTGGATTTGGCAAAACTTTCCTCGCCATTGATGAAGACATCCCCTCGCAACCGCGCTGTGCCATCAAGCAATTTTATTTTCGCGATCGCGATCCAGTAATTTTCAACAAAGCCCTTGAATTATTCCACCAAGAAGCCGTCCGTTTAGACGAACTGGGAAAACACGAGCAAATTCCCACTTTATTAGCTGCATTTGAACAAGAAGGTCATATTTATTTAGTTCAAGAGTTTATAGACGGGCCGACTCTCAAAGAAGAATTAGACCAAAGTGTCTGCGATGAAAATCAAATTTGGCAAGTCCTGCAAGACTTATTGCCCGTGTTGCAATTCATCCACGACAAGCGCGTCATTCACCGCGACATCAAACCTGAAAATATTATCCGCCGCCAGTCGGACAACAAACTCGTATTGATCGATTTCGGCATTGCCAAACTGCTGACTGATTCAGCTATACTCCGTTCAGCAACGCTGATCGGGAGTCAAGATTATATAGCTCCCGAACAAATGCGCGGTAAAGTATTTCCTGCTAGCGACCTTTACAGTTTAGGTGTTACTTGCATTCGCCTGATGACGCAAGTTCCGCCGTTGGATATGTACGACTGTAAAACCGAGCGCTGGTGGTGGCGCGAGTTTCTCCCCAAAGGCACGAGTATTAGCGCCGAGTTAGGTGAGATTTTAGATAAATTGCTACAAACTCATCTTTGTCAGCGCTACAGTTTTGCGGCGGAAGTTTTGCAAGATATCAATGCAGTTTTAGAGATTCGCCAGCAAAATTTGGTTGTGCCGAAAAAGCCGATCGCCCCAACTCTTATTAATACCGACAACTCGCCTTATTTCAAAGCCCTGCCAACTCCTGAGCCTACGATTTTACCGACCAAAACCACCGCCAATTCCGCAGAAACTTTGTCCTTATCAAGGATTTCAAATCTCGAACTGACCCTACTTTCTGTCAGGGGAGTTGATTATACCAAACTGCGGAATTTTTTGTCAAGTAAAAAGTGGAAAGAAGCCGATCGCGAAACTTGGGCCGTGATGTGTCAATCTCTGTCGCTGACACCGGGAATTCAGCTAGAAATCAGCCAAATTTACAAGTTACCATGCGAAGATTTGCAAATAGTCGATCGCCTGTGGCTGCACTACAGTCAAGGTCGGTTTGGCTTCAGCGTCCAAAAGGAAATCTACGAAAGCGTCAAAGGAGATTATGTCAGATTTTGCGATCGGGTAAACTGGCCAACCTACAATTCAACTACCAGTCCAGGAAAAATTAAATTTACTCAGCAAGCACCAATTGGACACCTCCCATCTCGCAGTTGGGTAGGCGGCATTCAGTGGCTGCGACATCTCGATGCCCTGTCAGCAAAATTAACCGAGTGCGACAACAATTGATATTTGTTATTTGTTATTTGTTATTTGTTATTTGTTATTTGTTATTTGTTATTTTTGAATATTTCGCAATAATTAATAACCAATAACTAATGACTAATAGCGTTCGCGAGCAGGGACAGCACTAATGACTAATGACTAATGCCCAATGACCTGTTTGGCCACTGCCCGATGCCCAATTCCCGATGCCCAATTCCCGATGCCCAATAACTTAACTCTACCTGAAAGCAGAGAGATTGGTTGCGCTAGATGTATCCAGCGACCGAGGTTCAGTGCGATCGCTTGTCGCACAATGGATGCTGAAGGTAAACACAGATACAGTCGGAAATCTGACGACTGTAACAACCGAACTAAAGAGAGGTATCGATCGATGTTTTTTCACAAAAAGCAACTAATGTCTGCGGTAACAGTAGACGAAGCCAACCCCCGTTTTGCCCAACTGCTGCTAGAACAGTTTGGCGGAGCAACCGGAGAACTGACAGCAGCTTTGCAATACTGGGTGCAGTCCTTTCACTGTGAAAATGCAGAGATTAAGGATATGCTTCAAGATATTGCGATCGAAGAATTCAGCCACTTAGAAATGGTGGGCAAACTGATCGAAGCTCACACCAAAAACGTTGACCAAACAGAAGCTTACAAAAGCACTTTGTTTGCAGTCAGAGGTGTAGGCCCGCACTTGTTAGATAGCCAAGGTCAAGCTTGGACGGGGGCTTACGTCAACGAAGGCGGCGATGTTGTCCGCGATTTGCGCGCTAATATCGGTGCGGAAGCAGGAGCTCGCCAAACCTACGAAGCATTGATTGAACTAGCGCCGGATGCGGGAACGAAAAAGACGCTGCACTTCTTGTTGACTCGGGAAATTTCCCACACTCAAATGTTCATGAATGCCCTACAATCTATGGGCAAACTTACCGATCCGTTCTTCGGAAATATCCAGCCAGATTCAACAGTAGATTTGTTCTTTAACTTGTCCGGCGATGCCAAAGACCAACCAAATGCTTTGAACTCTGAACCTAATTTCAAGTATATCGCCGAGCCGGCTCCCCAAGGTTAATCAAAATATTCGGAAACCTATATCCCAATACGCTTCAGATAAGACCGATCCCCCCTTAGCTTGCCCCCTACTCCCCCTTAAAAAAGGGGGAACAAGAAGTCGCTCAAAGTCCCCCGACTATTCGGGGGATTTAGGGGGATCTCCGGGGAATTAACAGTGTTAACTGAGCCGTATTGACTTATATCCCCGACTTCTCTAAGAAGTCGGGGATATCACTGTTATGTTTTTTAGGAATTTAGGCTCCCAGATGTTAAAATTATTCAACATCATCGAACATTAAGCTCAAATCCATATTGAAATTGCGATCGACTTACCTATTAGTTTCTCACGGCAGCCGCGACCCCAGACCGCAAGTAGCTTTGGAAAACCTGGCTCAACTGCTGTCTGATAATTTGGCCCACTCCTTTCCCGCAGTCGCCACCGCCACCCTAGAACTCGGCCCCGCGCCACTCCACGAACAAATTTGCAGTTTTGGCGATCGTACCCTTTCGCTAGGATTTACTCAATTGCAAATCCTGCCCGTATTTTTATTACCGGGAGTGCACGTCGCCGAAGACATCCCCGCAGAGGTGGAAATTGCCCAGAAAACTTTTGGTTCCCGGTTAAAAATTGAAGTGCGCCCGCATTTAGGTTCCCAAACAGCAGGATTAACAAACTTGCTACAAACTCAGATGCAAGAGCTAGCTTTTGTCCCCAATTTGCTATCCCCAAAATGGATTGTACTATCTCACGGCAGCCGCCGCCCCGGAGGTAACTCGACATTTGAACAAATCGCCAGCCAACTCGGTGCCGAGACTGCTTATTGGTCGGTAAAGCCGAGTTTGGAAGAACGAATTGACAGTTTAGTTCGTGATGGACAGCAGCAAATAGGAATTGTGCCATACTTCTTATTTAATGGAGGAATTACAGATGCGATCGCCAAAAATGTCGAGCAGCTACAGCAGCAATTTCCCACGGCAGAACTTCATCTCGCAAATCCTCTAGGCGCCAGTGTAGAATTAGCAGACTTAATTCGGGATTTAATTCACAAATGAATCGCAAAGACACAGAAGAGGTCAAGGAAGCAAGAAAAATGTCTTTAGGTAAAGTGTATTTAGTAGGTGCAGGCCCCGGAGATCCGGGTTTAATGACTTTGAAGGGAAAAGCGCTGTTAGAGTGCGCGGATGTGGTGATTTACGATGCTTTAGTCAGCCCTCAAATTTTGGCAGTCATCAACCCCCAAGCAGAACGAATTGATGCCGGGAAACGCAAAGGCCGCCACTCGTTAATGCAGGACGAAACTACTCAGTTAATGATAGACAAAGCTCAAGATAATGCGATCGTAGTTCGTCTCAAAGGCGGCGATCCGTTTATTTTTGGGCGCGGCGGCGAAGAAATGGAAGATTTGGTGAAAGCTAGAGTTGCGGTGGAAGTTGTACCCGGTGTCACTTCTGGAATTGCGGCCGCAGCCTATGCGGGAATTCCTCTGACGCATCGATCGTACAGTTCGTCAGTCACTTTTGTCACCGGCCACGAATCAGCCGGAAAATATCGCCCGGAGGTTAACTGGCAGGCGATCGCCCGCGGCTCCGAAACCATTGTAGTATACATGGGAATCCACAATTTGCCTCACATTATCGGCGAGCTCACAGCAGCCGAATTGAGCGCAGAAACGCCCGTAGCCTTGGTGCGCTGGGGAACGCGGCCGGAACAAGAAGAATTGATCGGCACTTTGAGTACAATTGTAGAGCAAGTTGAGGCGACTGGATTTGCAGCCCCGGCGATCGCGGTAATCGGAAATGTCGTCAATTTGCACTCTATATTGTCTGGCTGTCGGCCATCTCAGACGGCGGTTGAAACCGCACCTACACAAACGATTTCTGCCTCCGCAGACTGAAAAAAATAAATTAAATCTAACCATCTTTGTCTTGAACCCGCGGAGGCGGGTTTTGTCTGTGTAGACGCGGTTTCTAACCGCCGTGTTTTCGTATATACCCGGTGAGGACTTAGGATAAGAAGGACTAAAGTCCTCACTACAAACCTATTTTCAACGCGCCACCTGCCGCATATATTCCCCCCACAACTGAGCCGCATTTGCACTACCTCCGCCAGTCGGAGAATTATCGTCATTTCCCAACCAAACTCCTGTCACCAGTTGCTGGCTGGGAATATAACCGACAAACCACAAATCTTTATTGTCATTAGTCGTGCCTGTTTTTCCAGCTTCTCCCAAGCCCAAAGCAGCACTGCTGCCCGTACCTCCTCGGACAACTCCTTGCAGCATATCAGTCATCGTATCCGCGACGCCTTCAGAAACTAATTGTCGGTTGGCAATCCCATCTTTTTGATAGTCATAAATCACCCGACAACTTTTAAAATCATTGCGATTTTTGCAATCGCTGCTATCAATAATTCGCTTGATTACGTGGGGGCGATTACCCAAACCTCGGTTAGCTAAAACCCCGAATGCACCAGTCAATTGTAATACATTGACTTCACTTTCACCTAATACTAAACCAGGGGAAGAACGCAGGGGAGATGTAATTCCCAAACGTCTCGCCATTCCTACTACATTGTCTAAGCCGACATCTTGCGCGACTCTCAAAGCAATGGGATTTTCCGACTGTGCTAAACCCCGATACATATCAGCACTACCGCTGGTTCTGGCGCAGCCGTTATAACTTTGTCCGCCCCAAGAAAGCGGCTCACAAGAATAAGTCTTACTGGGTGGGATTCCGCGTTCTAGGGCGGCTGC
This sequence comes from Microcoleus sp. CAWBG27, assembly GCF_020883145.1. Classification (NCBI taxonomy): domain Bacteria; kingdom Bacillati; phylum Cyanobacteriota; class Cyanophyceae; order Oscillatoriales; family Microcoleaceae; genus Microcoleus; species Microcoleus sp. CAWBG27. The sequence goes on along the minus strand of NZ_JAHREU010000010.1, from coordinate 109,995 downwards.
ATAGGTGAAAATCTTAAATGTAGAACCGGGCTGTCTCAATGCTTGCGTTGCCCGATTAAACTGACTTTGCAAGTAATCTACGCCCCCAACTAATGCTAAGACTTCCCCGGTTGTAGAATTGAGAGTTACTACAGCTCCTTGAGAAAAACCTGCATTCGCTCCGGCATTTTCTACGGCATTTTTGAGAGAAGATTCAGCTACTTTTTGCAGGCCGGGATTTAAGCCTGTTTCTACAATGAAATTGCCTTCTCTGGCTAACTGCTCGCCCAACAAAAACTCCAATTCGTCAAATACATAATTGTAGAAATAAGGCGCGATCGTACTTTGCAGGTATTGGCGGGCTTTGGGATTGATGTCAATTCGCGATCGCCTCGCGCGATCGGCTTCTTCCTGAGAAACCGTCCCCATGGCGCGCATTCGTTCGATTACTCGATCGCGATACTGCACCGCCAACTGATAATTTTGAATCGGATTAAAACTGTTTGGCCCAGGCAAAATCCCCGCCAAAGTCGCCGCCTCCGATAAAGTCAAATCCTTCGCCGACTTGGCAAAATAAAATCGAGACGCATCCTCAAAACCGTAGAGGTCAATTCCCAAAAACACGCGATTTAAATAAGTCAGCAACAGCTCATCTTTGCTGTAATAACTCTCCAGTTTCAAAGCAACTACTGCTTCCCGGAATTTGCGTCCGCCCGAATCTTGAGTACCTACATAATCTCGAAACAAACTCCGGGCTAACTGCTGCGTCAGAGTGCTACCGCCTTCGCGAATTCCTCCCCCGCGCACATTGGTCAACAGCGCCCGCAAAACGCCGATCGGATCTACGCCCAAATGCCAATTGTAGCGGCTGTCTTCCGAAGCAAGTACCGCCTTGGATAAATAAGGCGAAAAATCCTGCAATTGCTTCAATTCTAAGTGAGCGTTATTCTGAGGGGGACGCAGCGGAGTTTGTCCGTCGCGGGCGTAAACAATCACGGGGCCGTTGATACTTCTGGGTAGAGGCCGCACTTGAAACTTGGTCGATTCAACACCAACCAAAATAGCTATCAGAGTGGTGATTCCGCTAACACCGTAAAAGCTGTAACGCAAAAATTCTAAATACCAAGGTGGCGGATCTACATACTGAACTCTGACGGCGGCGGCGAGTTCGGGCGGCCCTAATGTGAACACGTCTCCGTGACGGAGGGACATACTTTTAATTCGTCTTTTCCCTCTGTAAATGCCGTTGGTAGAGTCTTCGTCTTTAATTACAAAAGGTGTTCGCCGTCGAGTATCCCGCGACAGGGATAGGTGTACGTGACTGACAACGGGATTGCGAACTACAATATCTGAAGCTTTGGACGATCGACCTAGCAAATATCGATCGCCCAATAGCGGATAAACCTCAGCTTTAGCCGCACCTGCATCCTGCACCCACAGTTCGGGTACTTTGGCATTCGGTTTCAGGGCTAGCTGGTTAAAATTAACCTTGGCAATTGTCTGGACTGCTTGGGTAATTGCACCCAAGACGGTTTGAGGTTTGCGGGGCGGCTGCGGTGGGGTCATATTTCGCGATGGACTACGATCGAGCGATCGGCTCTTGCACCATTCTACTCGCAACTTTTGGCTATTTTCAGGATCTGTCCCATACTTTGGGCGATCGACCGTCGATGTTAGATTTTAGATTTTAGATTTTAGATTTTAGATTTATACCGTGTCCTGTCAATTACCTAAAATTAAAAAGGTTCGATCGTTCGGACTTTAGTCCTACTAGCGATTCCCAGCAAAATATTATAAATTTCCTAAACAATGAACTGTTTATCTAACATTTATCCTCGATTTATATCATTTATCAAAACTTTTGCTACAAAACAATTGTTCGGATTGTTTGATCGACCTCGATCGAGGCTAATTCTTAGGTACGTAGTTGCGCTTAAGCGCTCCGATCTTAATATATATAGCCATCCTAAATCATTATCACGGGCGGCGAACATAAATGTGATTTCGCCTAAATCAATCAGGGACACGGCTTGACCTAAGTCCCTACAGGTACTCATGAAAATCCTGCGAGGATTGCGATAAGAGCGCTTAAGCGCAACTACGTACCTTTATTTAGTGTGACAGTTGCGTCTAAGACTGAATTAATTAAAACCCCCCTTTTTCAAGGGAGGTTTTAGGCGTAAAATACGCAATATTGTCCTTACATCGAAGAACCCAAACCGGCATAAGCACCGTAGAAGAAAAGGCTCAAAATGCTCAGAGCACCGAGACCTGCGACAGTAGCTACCAGCCACAAAGGAATTCTGCCACTTTCACTAAACATAGCGATCACCTCACTAATTCACAGCTAAACAAATTGGATTGAATCACAGAGATTGAACTGAAACACCAGTTAGTTAAAGAAATAACTGGAGAACAAAATCCCCAACACAAAAATCAGCAATAAACCCAAATAAAGAGAAGTCCGGTTTAACTCGACCGGCTGCTCGTTGGGATTAGGGGCGCGTTCAGGCATTATAAACTCCTATCGTTGAATAAATTGCATTGCTGCGATCGCGCCCAAAAAGAAAATCGTTGGGACACCTAAAGTATGAACAGCCAACCAGCGTACCGTAAAAATCGGATACGAAATTGGCTCATTGTTTGGCGTTCTGCTCGTCATTTTTCCAAATCCTTGTAAAATTACTTGCCAATGAACTGATCTACTTGTTTCTTAGCTTCAAAGCGATCCGAGATAATCGGAACTTCTTCGCGCTGCTCTGTGAAATACTGGTTAGGGCGAGGAGTTCCGAAAGCATCGTAAGCCAAACCAGTTTGCACAAACAGCCATCCAGCAATAAACAAAGCTGGAATGGTGAGGCTGTGAATTACCCAATAACGGATGCTTGTAATAATGTCCCCAAACGGACGTTCTCCAGTTGTACCGGCCATTTAGAATCCTCCTTTCAACAACAAATCGACAGACAATCTCTATTACTATTCTACTATCAAGCAGCTTGCGCTGAACCTTGATATTTAAGTAGAGTACCGCTCGCACCAATCACGAATCCGCGATCGGGGCCCATAAAGACAATCCTGTAAAAATTAGCAGGAACGTCCTCAACTTCGCGGTCTTTTTGCCAAGTTTTCCCGCCATCCAAACTGCACAGCAAATTGCCGCCGCCGCCGGCTACCCAAACTTCATTATCAGTCCGGTAAGCCATGTCTAGCAAACCCCAACTCGCTTTGCGATCGGGAAAAAACGGTTTTCCCCAACCTTCAGCCTCGGAGGCATCACTAAACTGAATCTGACCGCCCCGGGCGATCATCCACAAACGCCCGTCTTTGGTAAAGCCCATGTTTTGCAAGCGCCGAGAACTGTTGCGGTTGTGGGGTTCCCAAGCTTGTTGTCCTGGTTTCCACACTGAGTAGAAATTACCTTTCGAGGATACCGCAACATACTGCCCGTCTTCCGAGCGGTTGATATTGCGAACTACCCCAAAAGAGTCCTGCACGATCGCTTTCCAATTTTTGCCACCGTCAGAAGTGCGGTAAATCGCGCCTACATCCGTCGTCATATCAGCCGTATTTGGGCCAATAGCGGCGATCGTACTTGGAGAACCTGGTAACTGAGAGCTCAAAGCAATCCGCGTCCAAGACTTGCCCTCATCTTCTGTGTGGAGCAAAATCGAAGGCTGACCGACAATCCAGCCTTCGGAACCGGAAAAACTCACCGACGCAAAACGCGATCTCGGCTCATCTATATCCAGTGCTACTGGCTTCCAGTTAGTCCCGCCGTCGATCGTTTCAAATAGAGTCGCCTCAGAACCAACAACCCAGCCGTGCTGGTCATTTCCCGTAAAGGCAATATCCTGTAAATTAGCTTCCGTCGGCAAGGAAATCACTTGCCAAGGGTTGTAACTCACAGAACCGATCGTGCTGCAACTCGTACAGATGAGTGCAGCCACCAATAACATTACAATTCGTTGCCAAAATCTCACAATCGTCTTACTGCAAACCATACATACTAAGTAACAACAAGAAACCAACGACCAAGCCGCCAAAAATCAGCAAACTTTTTTGACCTTCAGTCATGCCGTTGACGCCGACACCGTAACGCTGATTTGCCTTAAATCCCGATACCCCTTCCATCTGGCCGAGATTTTGAAACATCGACTTGCGCGCAGCGCAAACTGGACATACCCAAGTCATAGGCAAATCTTCAAAAGCCGTACCCGGGGCAATGTCAATTTTAGGATTGCCCTTTTTCGGATCGTAGACGTAGCCGCAGGCGCGGCACTCGTGCCGATCGAGGGTTTTAGTCTCAGTGGCCGGATCGCTCATAAATCCAAAATTATGGGTCAGCTAACCGTGAAGTACCTCAGCTAAACTTTGCAGCAGTTGGGGCTTCCAACTAAAACTCAGGTTAGGACGGTCTTATTCGTCTTCGAGGTTTCCCGTCTCAACCGCCGATGCCACCGCACATCACAGGGATGTTCGACACAAAGGGTCGGTGGTGGTCTTAATCAGCGTCCACAGGCAGCCACCCGTCTTCCACAGGCAGTTAGAATATCGTTTACCCAATCCTGAGATTGCGGTTTTATTAAAATATACATTAAAAATTATTGCAGAAGATGGACAATTAATCTCGATCGACTCGTAATTTTAGCTACCCAAAATCTATATAATGTGAAGACAAGTTACAAAACCCTTTCACAGAGGCAGTAATTATTCACCGTGTTTGCACTTAGCGGCTACGAGTATTTCTTAGGCTTCCTGTTAATTTCGAGCCTAGTGCCCATCCTCGCCCTCACGGCGTCTAAGGTACTGCGGCCCAAAAGTCGTCCCTACGACCGACGCACTACCTACGAATCTGGCGTCGAGCCGATCGGCGGAGCCTGGATTCAGTTCAACATCCGATATTATATGTTCGCCCTGGTCTTCGTCATCTTCGACGTAGAGACCGTATTCCTCTACCCTTGGGCGGTAGCTTTCAACCAGCTAGGACTCTTGGCTTTCATCGAAGCCTTGTTTTTCATCACGATCCTCGTTATAGCTCTTGTATATGCTTGGCGCAAAGGAGCCTTGGAATGGTCTTAAGTTCTGACAAATCACAAAAATCGCTAATTGTCAATCCGGCAGAGCGGCCGCAAGTCACATCCGAATTATCCGAGAACGTCATCCTAACCACGGTTGACGATATCTATAACTGGGCGAGACTTTCCAGCCTGTGGCCGTTGCTTTATGGCACGGCTTGCTGCTTCATCGAATTTGCAGCTTTGATCGGATCGCGCTTCGACTTCGACAGATTTGGTCTAGTACCGCGATCGAGTCCGAGACAAGCTGACCTGTTAATCACCGCAGGTACAATTAGCATGAAGTACGCCCCCATCTTGGTGCGGCTGTACGAACAAATGCCCGAACCCAAATACGTGATTGCGATGGGCGCGTGCACGATCACCGGCGGAATGTTCAGCGTAGACTCCCCGACAGCAGTCAGAGGCGTTGACAAACTGATTCCCGTAGATGTGTACATCCCCGGCTGCCCTCCGCGTCCCGAAGCGATTATTGACGCAATTATCAAACTGCGGAAAAAAATCGCCAATGACTCAATGCAAGAACGGGCTAACTTGCTGCCAACTCACCGCTACTACACCAGACCCCACAAAATGAAAGTAGTAGATGACATTTTGGACGGCAAATATTTGTCAATTCCCGGCCGGATGGCCCCACCGAAGGAATTGACGGAAGCAATGGGAATGCCCGTACCGCCCGCCCTGCTAGCAGGACAAAAACAGGAGGTACAACGTGGCTGAGACAGAAACTTCAATTGTTGAAGCTGGGAAGGTTTCTCAGTGGTTGACTCAGAATGGCTTCGAGCACGAAGCTTTAGCGCCCGATAATTTGGGTGTGGAAATCTTAAAGGTCGATCGAGAATTCCTAATTCCGATGTCAACAGCACTGTACGCCTACGGGTTCAATTATATGCAGTACCAGTGCGCCTACGACCAAGGCCCCGGACAAGATTTAGTCAGCGTCTACCACTTGGCTAAATTGACGGATAATGCTTCGCATCCCGAAGAAGTCCGCGTCAAAGTATTCATCCCCCGCGAAGATCCGAGAGTGCCATCAGTCTACTGGATTTGGAAAGCGGCAGATTTCCAAGAGCGGGAATCCTACGATATGTACGGCATCGTCTACGAAGGACATCCGAATCTGAAACGGATTTTGATGAACGAAGATTGGGTAGGCTGGCCGCTGCGGAAGGATTACATTTCCCCTGATTTTTACGAATTGCAAGACGCTTATTAAGTGAGTTTTGAGTTTTTAGCTCAAAATACAGTTCGTCGTTTTACAAGCACCTACTTCTTTGAGGAGTGGGTGCGTTGTTTTTCGGAAAGGTCGAGCGAAACTTTTTGGGATATGATGAAAGTGCGATCGTCAGCTTGCCGCATTTTTAATGTCTGCTTATGCCAAAAAAGATTAGAGAACTCAAAAGCCTGCTGCTCAAAGCTGGGTTTACTTATCGTTCGGCAAAAGGCAGTCATACAAGATGGGTTCATCCTTTACTACCAAATGAACCAATTACCATTGCTGGAAATGATGGCGATGATGCGAAACTGTATTTAGAGAGAGAAGTTAATCGAAAAATTGGAATATTGAAAGCAATTGAAGAAGAGGAGTCTGAATGATGAAATTACCTTATATAATTGTTATTCAATGGTCGGATGAAGATAATTGCTATCTAGTTCACTTACCTGATTTTCCATCTCAGCAGTTCCACACTCACGGAGATACCTACGAAGAAGCTTTGCATAATGCAGTAGAGGTATTAGAGCTTTTAGTTGAAGAATATCAGGCAGATGGTAAATCTCTCCCAGAACCTAAAACTTTAGCAGAAAATTTGCTGTTTGCTTGAGTGTAGATTTTGAAGAGATCGCCTTTCTCAAAAAAACAGCGATCGCAACGGACGCACTTATGAATCTGTCGGGCTTGATCCAGAGCAAATCGTGGTGTTGTACTTTGAGCCAGCATCGCCCGATCGCAAACTCGAAATAGTTGCAGTATAAGCCTGAGTATACGATCGCGATCGCCCAATCTGCACAAAAGATGGCTAGTCGGCGTTTGCACCAGACAAATATCGATCGGCAGATTTCACATTTGCTGGGTCTAATTTTTAGCTGATAGGAATATCACCCTAATATTTTGACTCCGATTGCATCAAAGATCGAAATCGTACATCATCTCGGATACTGTCAAAATCTGGGTTGTGTTTTGCTTCTATTCGGCTTCGGCGAGGTGCAATATCGATTGCTTTCTGTAGATTATCGATCGCCTGTTCAATCTCACCTTGTAGTGCGTAGCAGCAGGCTTTACCGTAATAGCCACTCTCATCCTTGGGATCTTGCTTAATCGCTTGTTCACACTCAACCAGGGCTTCGGTATATCGACCAGCCCTTGCCAAAATAATGCCACGATTAGCCCTGAGCAAAACTTCTTGAGGCTCTAAGTTAATTGCCTCATCAATAGCTGCAATAGCTTTCTCAAAATTATTAAGAAAACTTAATGTTAGTGCTTGATTATTCAGTGAACGATAATTACTAGAATCAATCTCAAAAGCTCGATCACAAGCAGTAAGGGCTTCCTCATATCGCTCTAAAGCAATGAGAGTACTCCCTCGATTTGACCAAGCATTAGCAGATTTAGGATTGATTTCAATTGCTTTTTGATAACTTTCCAGTGCTTCCTCATATCTCTCTAGAGTAATAAAAAAATTTCCTAGATTTACCCAAGCATCAACAGATTTAGGATTGATTTCAATTGCTTTCTGATAACTTTCTAGTGCTTCCCCATATCTCTCTAGATTAAGGAAAACATTTGCTAGACTTGCCCAATAACTAACTGATTTAGGAGCGAACTCTTGCGCTTTTTCGTAACTTGCTAGTGCCTCATTGTATCGCCGTAGATTATTAAGAGCATTCCCTCTATTTGCCCAGGCATCAATAGATTTAGGATTAATTTCAATTGCTTTTTGATAACTTTCTATTGCTTCCTCATACCTCTCTAGACGATTGAGAGTATTACCTGTATTTACCCAAGCATCGACAGATTTGGAGTTAATTTCAATTGCTTTTTGATAATTTTCCAGCGCTTCCTCATATCTGTCTAGATTATGGAGAGCAATTCCTTTATTTATCCAAGCATCAACAGACTTAGGAGTAATATCTAAAGCCTTGATACAACTTTCTAGAGATTCCTCATATTTTTCTAGATCATTCAGGATAATCCCCTTGTTGATCCAAGCATCAATAGACTTAGGATCGATATCTAGAGCTTTTTCAAAACTTTGCAGCGCTTCCTCATATCTCTTTAGATTATTAAGTATCTTCCCTCGATTCACCCAAATATCAACAGATGTAGGAGAGAGATGTAGTGCTTTCTCAAAACTTTTTAGTCCCTCCTCAGATCTCTGTAGATTACCTAGAATAGCCCCTCGATTTATCCAAGCATAAACATATTCATGATTAAGGCTAATTGCTTTTTCAAAACTTTCTAGTGCTTCCTCAAATCTCTCTAGATTTGCTAGAGCAACACCCTGCCCAAAAAAAATGCACTCATTATCTTTCTCTAACTCGAGGGCTTTCTGATAACAATCCAGTGAATCCTCGTAAAGTTCTACACTTGTTAGTAAGTCACCGAGACTTGAAAAAATAACAGACATCAGTTTAGGATGGCAGTGAGTTAATTTTTCAGACTGGCTTTTCGCTTGCAAAAGTGAATCAGTTATTTCTCTTAATCTATTGCAACGTAAAGACTTATAGATCAGTCCTGCACACTTGCCTAGACTATCCTTGAGATCGTCAACAGATTTCAAGAGGGATTGAATAGATTCCTCAATGTATTTGGAAAATGCCTCAATTTCTGTTTCCGAAGGAGTATTCTCACCTTCAAATTTAATCTTGTAGTTTGTTGGGCGTATACGTAGAAAATGCCAGCCAAAGCTAAGAGCCTTTCCTGAGTCTTTTAAAAATTTGTCTGTCGCTTTGGGAAGCAGATGCTGGTTCTCTTCATTCATCTCTGCACAAATGAAAGCAAAGGGAGCCATAAATATATCTGGTTCTTTCAGAGAAACTGCGGTAAACACCTGTTCAATATATTTTTGGAGTCCTTCCTTTCCATTGCCAAAAAGACCGTAATAGAGAAACTCTGAAATCAGTTCTCGCCACTCCTCCTCCTCATAGGGATCGGGTAACAACATTTCAGGAGTAACAAGTTCATCTGCTTGCTGCTGGAAGTAATTGGCTAGTAAAGCATGAGTTTTGCGAAACTGATTTTGACCTTCCTGAAAATATGACTGCCGAAAGACATCCCGCGCCACCTCATCTAAGCGGTAGCGCCCTTTGGTAAACTCCACAAAATCAGAGAGTTTCAGCCATGCAAAATAATCCTCTGCATTGTCGGAATATTGTTGTAAGCCTAAGTCAACGTTTTTCAGCAAATACCGAATCATCGCCAGATCGAACCACCGACAACAAGCTACCACATACAAAATTTTCCGCTGCTGGGAATCTATTCCCTGCAAAAGTAATTCAGCGATCGCTTGGTTCCCTTGGGAAAAATCAGGTTCTTTACCTTCTTCTCGTTGCTTCCGTACCCAATCTACATAATATGGTAATCCCTGTGTTGCTTTGTAGATTTTGGCGCGTATACCGCCATTTTCAATGCCAATTTGCTTGAGATAGTCGTCTGTATCTTTCTTGCTAAATTTCTTAAGCGGCGCTTCATGGAGCAATTTTCGATCTTGGTTGAGCTTGCGCCAACCCTCATCTGCTTGCAGCGATCGCCGCCCTACAACCACAAGCCTTACTGGTGCAGAAGACAATACAGTATCTTCGACTAAATACTGCCACAGCCATTGATTCAGGTAAGACTGTGCTTTTTCATAGGTATCCAAAATCAGCACTAGCGATCGTCCTCTACTTTGGGCCATTTGCATCAGACTTTCCGCAAATGCCTGCGTTAGTTTGGGAACTGGTTCTAACATTAGAGCCTGTAGATCCGGCCGATCTTTGGTTGCAGGGTGATTGCGTACTCGCTGTTGGATCGATTCTTGCCAGCTTTCTGCATCCTCTCCGATCGTCGCTAATGCAGAAAAACCATTCCCTGAAACATGAAAAGATGTCGGCTTACTTGAGGTTGATGTCAAGCCTATTGGACTCAGCCAGATCGACCGTTCAAACCAGCTTGTAATTTTCTTTGCTTCTTCGCTGCTAGTTTTTTCACCATCGATCGATCGCTGACTCAATTCAAATAGAGTCGTCTCAAACTGATGTTCTTTTTGTGCAAATGAATCAGCGGTTTCACATCCAAAACGATCGACAGCCTGCTGATGTAGCTTTCGCATCAGTTTTAGGGGAGTTTCGACACCAGCGGTTTTCGCAAAACAAATTTCTAGAAAATCAACTTTGCCTGTATGAGCTTCCTTTAAGCGCCCCAGTAACGTGGTTTTACCAACTCCGCCAGTTCCGCAAATATTGAAGAGCAAGGGTTGTCCCTGAGATTCCTGGAGTGCTAACGCAAAGCGTTCTAATAGCCTTTTCGCCTCATCTCGTTCAATGTAATGCTTATCTGGCACTCGCGATCGCATCGGAGATTGACGACTCATCTCGGACGGAGACGACTGCTGAATCTCTTTCTTTGCTAATTGCGCCTCTTTTAATTGCGCCTTTGTTCGAGCAACGTCTTCTCGTTTTTCATCCAGTTGAATCTTCAGGTGTGGTGGAATCGTCGAACTCGTGTAGCTTGCCGCTTGTACTTCTATTAATGTAAGCGTTTTTTGATGAGCAATTAGTATTTGTTCCAGATCGGCGCAATCATCCATTGACTTCCTCATCTCTCAATCTTATTTCCAATTCTGCCACCTCTCGCCGTTTTTCCTCTAGTTGAATTCGCAGATGACCGGGTATTTCCAGCCTGCTAAAGCCCGCAGCCTGTTCTTCTAGAATAGCAAGCGATCGCTTTGCCATCGCCAAGGCTGGGGTCATCACTTCCCGATTTGTCATCACCCTAGGCAAATCTAGACTCTGGGTTTGGCTGGGTAGTCCCTTACCACCGCACAACATTGCGACTGGGAAATCCTCCGTCGCCGTATCGAAAAAAGGAGTTTGCTTCTCTTGGAGTTTACGAGCACTTTCCTCCACCGTTTTGCCTAAATGAGTCATGATATTGGAGAGAGTAACGAAGCGATCGCCCGGTTGGTTTGCTGCTCCCTTCAACGCCTCAATCAGATGATAGGTATAGAGACTAAGAGTGCGATCTGGACGCACGAAAGAACTTTGATTTCCTCGTGATGAAGTGAACACCGCCCGACCTTCCCCCTGCTTCAGCGCATTAACCACACCTTTCGGTAACGCTGTAGGTACAAAGTCTGTAGGCATATCCTTAGCACTAGCCATCCCCTCCGCATGACAACTATCAACGATCACCCAGAGACGTTTAGCCTCGATCTTGCCTAATTTCTCACTCAAGGTTTGGGCTGAAAGAGCCGTCTCTGGAATAGCTTCCGGATCGAAATCATGTTGGAACAAGTAGTAAGCACTGCTATCAATTTCCACCATGCCATGCCCAGAATAGTAAATGACGATCGTGGCATCTGGGTCTGCATCTGCACATTCTTTTAACCAGTCCAGACCATCCACAATAGCACTGCGAGTCGCACCTTGGTTATGTAACAACCGGATATGATCCTTATCATTGGGATATGCACAAAGATTTGCATCAGTCAAGACAGATTTGAGCGCTTGAGCATCCTTAACTGTTACTGGAAGCGACCAGCTAGGGGCTGCGGTATTACCAACACCAATCAACAGCGCGTAACCGTGGGTGAATAGATCGGACATCTCAAAAAACTCCAGAAAAAAACAGCAATCTCTCCACCGGGTTTAAGAACATATAGTTACTAAACCCAGAATAAACTAAAAAATACGATCGAGCTACTTCAAAATCTCTACAAGACTAATTTGTTTATTTCAGGACGTATTCCTTAACGTAACGCGCGTTTGCGTGACTGGATCTAATGCGTCTGTTTGGATTCCTTTGTAATTATTGCAAAGACTACAGGCCAGCCAAAGATTTTCTTCATCGTCAGTACCACCAACTGCTTTGGGAATAATATGGTCAATTTCCAATATTCCCAGGACATACATTTGTAAACTGCGGCAATAACCGCATCGGTTTTGAGCTTGTGCGCGAATTAGGGCTTTAACTTGTTCGGAAACAGCCATGCTAATTATCCTTGCAATGGTTCGAGCAAGCCGCGCCGCACAGATTCATTCAAGGCTTGAGCTTGTCTCAGCAGCCTATCTTCATAAATATGAATTAATGCCTGCAATTCTTCACGTTCAAAATCATTAATTGTACCGCATTGTTGGTATTCTAGTAATTCACTCAATCGTTGTTCTTGGACTGGTTGCAGCCGGAGTTGAGTTAAAGCGATTACTTCCCTATCGGACAATGCTGATACTGGTTTAGCAGTTGGTAAGAGAAAATTTTCCAGAGTTTCTACTAAAATTTCACTGACGCTGCGGTGGCATTGCTGCGCTAGTAATTCTGCTTGATGATAGACTTCATCGGACAAGTTTAGGGTGATTTGGGCAGTCATAGGTGGGATGCTATGAAATGAATATCTATACTATGCCATATTTTACTTGCTGGCAGTCTTTGTATCTGAGTTAGGTAATATTCCAGTTGATTGATGTTTTTATTTTTCAACCGCTGATGTAGGCGCTTCGCCTTCTTATTTGGTTTTTAATATATAGCCTTTCTCAAAAAAATGAGGTATGACTGACAGCTTACAAAACTTCCCCGGCTAAGAGGGCCCAAGCCCAACAACGTACCTCATCTTTGTTATAACTGCTATAAATTGGGAATTTTTAACCGCAGAGGGCGCAGAGAACGCAGAGTTAGAGAAGAGAGAGGTTCATCATTTAGGCTACTATTTTTGACCGAATACGTAAAAAGTGGTGATATCGTTCCAAATTCCTTGCTGGGTTTGCAATGCTTCGATTTCTGCTTCAAATTCTGCTTTGGCTTGCGCTAATTGCTGGGTTGAAAGTGTTGATAATGGGGGTGGATATTGTCCGGGGGCGGGATGGGAATTTCCGGCCCACATTGCTTTGGCTTTTTCTAAGCTGATATAGCTGCCGTCTTGCTCAATCTTAATTTCTATTTCTTTAAATCCGGCTTGTTGAAGTAGGTTTCGACATTTTTCAACAGTGCCTGTGGGTTTGCTCATGTTGAAGGAAATGCCGTATCTTTCGGCTACTTTTTGCGTCACAACTCCGCCGACAAATGCGGTGTCGGCGAAGGCATGAATGCCGATGATTCCTCCTGGTTTGAGAAATCTGTGCCAATGCCTGAGGGCGACGTGCAGATCCGACATCCAAATGAAGGCAGAAGAGCAAAAAAGGCGTGAAGCGAAGCTATCCCGTAGGGAATCGCAAGTATTACCCGGAAATTCAAGATTTTCGGCATCCGCCAGCACAAATTCTGTATTGTTGAGATTTAATTTTTGAGCTTTGTTTCTGGCTACATCCAGCATTCCAGGCGAAATATCTACGCCAATAACTCGACCTTCAGATCCTACAATTTGAGCGGCTGCGATCGCCACATGACCTGTTCCCGTTGCAATGTCTAAAACCTGCTGACCATAACTAACTCGCCCGTATTCTACCAGACGGCGAGCAATTTGTAAATGCCAATCGCTATTGTCATAGGTTTGACTTCTGCGGGTATACAAATCTGCGATTTCTTGCTTGTATTTGTCTAACATTGCGATCGCCTATAGCCTTTCTCAAAAAGATGAGGTATGAATGACAGCTCATATAACTACTAAACTCAGAGGGCCCAAGCCCAACAACATACCTCATTTTTCTGATAACCGCCTACTTAACTTCAATCATTTCGCAAAGCTGCGATCGGATCTAAGCGCGCCGCATTCCGAGCAGGCAACACTCCAGCTAACAAGCCCACAGTAAAGGATAGCCCAAAACCGGCTGCGATCGACCATACTGAAATTACAAAGGGAAAACTAAATGCTGTCGCAGCCCCAAAGGCGATCGCAATTCCCAAGCCAATACCCGCCGTACCGCCCACCGTCGAAACTAAAACTGATTCAGCCATGAATTGAATCAAAATAGCTGCATTAGTAGCACCTACCGCTTTCCGAATCCCGATTTCCTTAGTGCGCTCCACGACAGACACCAACATAATATTAGCAATCCCGATGCCGCCAACTACGAGCGAAATTCCGGCGATCGCCACCACCATCACCGTAAACAAACCTACCACATTACTGAAAGTATTAACAATATCAACTTGATTAATCACTCGAAAATCATCCGGTTGTGGAGGATAAATATTGTGACGCAAACGCATGATATTTTCAACTTGAAATTGAGCATCAGCTAAATCCGATTCCCCCGTAGTTTGCAACCAAAAACCAGAGATGGCAATGCCAGCCAAAGAATTTCTACCCACAATTCGAGCCGACATATTTTTGAGGGGAATATACACGCGATCGTCCTGATCTGTACCCCCTACCGACCCCTTGGGTTCCATCACTCCAATGACTTTGTAACGCCCTCCCTGAATGCGAATATCAGCCGATAGTGCATTAGCACCGACTCCAAAAAGGTCGTCTCGCACCTTAGAACCGAGAACAACAACTGGTTCAGCAGCATTCAATTCATCCTCATTAAAAAACCGTCCTGCTTGAGGTTGAATATTTTTAACATCGGGATAATTTAAATCAGTTCCTAATATAGAAGTAAATGAATTTTGCCCGCCATAAACAACTTGCACTTGGCGCTGCAAAAACGCCGAAATTGCCTTAACAGCGGGAGCTTGTTTGCCGATCGCCCTAGCGTCATCCCATGTCACAGTAGAAGCAGAACCACCACCCTGACTAACACCACCCGATCGCGAAGCACCAGACAAAACCAATAACACATTAGTACCCAAAGCCTTCAACTGTTCCTCGGTAGACTTTTGTACCCCCTGCCCCACCGAAGTAATCGCAATTACCGAAGATATGCCAATAATCACACCCAGCATCGTTAAACTGGTACGCAACTTATTATTCCACAGCGCCTCAGTCGCCATGAACATAATTTGAACGTTCGAGATTTTGTTAATAACTGGGGGAGTCTTTAATTTCATTTGGTAATGGGTAATAGCTAATTGGTGAGGATTAAGATTTTTTTTAACCGCAGAGAGCGCAGAGAGCGCAGAGGGAGAGAAGAGAGATAGGTAATAGCTAATTGGTGAGGATTAAGATTTTTTTAACCGCAGAGAGCGCAGAGAGCGCAGAGGGAGAGAAGAAAGAGCTCGATCTTAATTTTTCTCATTAACGCAAGCGACTGCCACCACCTGGCTGCAAACCTGGAATTCCACCCGACGATGGATTTTGAGATTTCGGCCGCAAGCCAGGGGGGAAACTAATAAAAACCTTTTCATTTCCCTTTAAGCCCGATCGCACTTCCGTCTGATCGTCAACTGTCATCCCAGTCTTAATCGGCACAAACAAAGGCTTTCCATCCTCACCACCAGTCACAAACACTCCCGTTTCCTTTTTTTGACGAACAATAGCCGCAGTTGGGACAACTAAAACATCCTTTAATTCACCCGCCTTAAACTCGACATTCACATTCATGCCCGATCGCAATAGTTTTTTAGCATCATCAAGAATTGAAGCTTTTACCTCAAAACTGGTAACATTTTGCTGGACAATTGACTGAGGTGAAATTTGATTAACTTTCCCAGTAAAAGTCTTTCCCGTATAAGCATCAGCTTGAATAGACGCATTTTGCCCGAGGCGGATTTGGGCAATATTACTTTCGGCGACATTAGCCACAACCTGATTTTTGGAAGCTAGAGACAAAATCGAAGAAGAAGTCGCCGATGTCACTGCACTACCAGCCGTTGTCGGAGTCACAAAAGCCCCCGGATCGGCATATTTGCGAGTGACAGTACCGCTGAAAGGAGCCCGAATTTTTGTATCGTTAATCAGCGCTTCGACAGTTTGGAGACTGCCTTTGGCGGAGAGAACTTGAGCGCGGGCGATCGCAATTTCTTCTGGGCGAGCACCGGCTTGAATTAGTGCCAAAGCTTGCTGTTTTTGCTCCACTGCGGCCTCAGAAGCGGCGATATCTTCCGATCGCGCCCCCGATCGCACTCCGGCCAAAGCTTGCCGTTTTTGTTCAACAGCCGCCCGCCCCGCAGCGATATCTTCGGGCCGAGCACCAGCCTGAATTAACGCCAAAGCTTGCTGTTTTTGTTCGACAGCGGCCCGCGCAGCAGCAATCTCTTCCGGGCGCGAACCAGATCGCAATAAAGCCAAAGCTTGTTGGGCTTGTCTGACTTGAGTTTGAGCGCGATCGCGCGCTGTGCGAGAATTATTTAATATTTGAAGTGCGATCGCCCCATCTGTGTAGAGTTCCTGATTGCGTTGAAAGTCTTCTTCTGCTTGCTGTTTGGCATATTCCGCATCCCTGAGTTTAGCTTCAGCTTGGGCAATATCTTCGGGGCGATTGCCCTTAAGCAATTTTTGGAGAGTGGCTTGTTGTTCCGCTAATTGTGCCTTTGCTGCTGCAATATCCTGACTGCGATTCCCGTTGAGCAATTTTTGGAGAGTTGCTTGTTGTTCGATTACTTGGGCTTGGGCGACAGCAATATCCTGAGTTCGATTACCGTTGAGCAATTTTTCGAGACTGGCTTGTTGTTCAGCTAATTGCGCCTTGGCTGCGGCAATATCTTCAGCCCGATTACCGTTGAGTAATTTTTGCAAATTGGCTTCGGCGGAGGCGAGTTGTCCGCGATTTTGGGTCAATTGCCCTTGAAGGTTGGAGTCATCCATTTGGGCGAGAATTTGCCCTGTTTTAACGGTGTCTCCTTCCTTGACGAGTAAACTTTTGAGCACTCCTGAAGTTTTGGGGCTGACGTTAACGCTCCTTTCGGGTACTATTGTGCCATTTGCTGAAATTGCGATCGGCAAATTCACCCTTTCTACAGCAACGGTTTTTTCCTTGCGTCTGCTTTCACGTTTCGATTTGACTGCGAGTTGGCTGTAAGCTGTATAGCCGACTCCGGCGATTAGGGAGGCAGCGAGGAGTCCGCTTAACCAGGGAGTCAGCCCTTTTTTAATCTGAAACTGCTTTAGGAAGTACATATAAGTTAGACCGATCGGGCGTCTGCTTCATTTTGACCGATCGGGAACCGAAAAGGTTCAATTTAAGTGGGATTTGAGTGCGATCGGATTTTTGCGGTTTTTTGAATGCTGGCGGGCGATCGACTTTAGCTGACAAAATCGATCTCCAGCACGGCAGAAAACCAGTTCAGCAAAATGCGCGATAATCAAGGAAGATAGTTTAATCTCGCATATCCTAATCCTTGGTTTGGAATCGGTTTTCTCGGTTCTGGAATAGCGGTGGTAGTCTGGACAGAACGTCAAAACAATGTAATCCGAATCATTTCAGCGCAAACAGCTAACCGTCATGAGCAGAAACGATTTGAACAGTACCTCTGGTACTAACTGGGAAGCCTTAGAATCAAGATCGGAAGAGAATATCGACTACTCAGATATTCCACCGCTGACAGATGAATTTTTTGAACGATCGACTTTACGTATTCCAGCAGATAAAGCTGACAATTTAGTTCATATCGATCCAGGCGTGAAGCAGTGGTTTCAGTTTCAATACTCACAGTATAAAGCTCTAATTAATAGGGTTTTACGCCAATATATAGATAACAATAAAACCCAACACTCAGGCAAACGTAAATAATAGAACTTTAGATGAGGTGTTTATGAGTGAAGACAATAATCAAGAGCAAATAAAACAGCAGTCCACGATCGGCGGTTCCATTAAGAAAGACAAAAATTTCCGAAATTGGTGGATCGAAATTATTTCATTGATAGGAATGGGTTATCTGATATTTAGCCTAATTAGCCCAATATACTTTGAAGAAAAACGACAACCTCGAAAGATAGAAGCTCCTGATATTATACTTATTGCTCTTGTCTTTTTCTTCAACTCTGGATTACTTGACAGATTAGAGGATTTTGGTGTTTCTAAGGATGGCGGCGTTACAGCTAAATTTCAGCAACTAAAGCAAGAAGTCAATCAGCAGAAAAAACAAATTGATGAGCTTCAAGCGCAACAATTAGAACAACTAGAAAAACAACAAAAAAGTTTAGAAGAAACGCAAGCTTTTATGTATAATTTCTTGCTTGGGGATAAGGATTATGAAAAAATTGACCAGCTTGACAGGCATTCTGAAACAAAGACTAATTATGACTTTTATGTTTCAGAGCGAGTTGGTGATGAGTTAAGGCGTTTACGAGATTTGAAATTGATCGCGATGAAATCTGGTTATATCAGTGATATAGTTCGAGCGAGTGATTATGGAAAACGATCGATCAATTTGACCAAATATCTTGATGTTACAGATTTAGGCAAAAAATTTTTGGTGACACGTGAAACGTTACAATCTAAAAATCAACAAGAAATGAAAAAGCCTGAGGAAAATCCAAAAGTTGAATAAGACACTTCTTTCGATTGTTGTGTCAGGATAAAAACCCAGTTGGAGCGAACTCGCATATTTGGTTGGTAGGGAGGAATATGAATTAATTTGAAATTTATGAGTTTCCGAAATCAAGAGTTGCCACATTTGATGTGAGAAAACTTAGCCGAAAAAAGCATCATATAATTGCACTCTTGTAAATTGATGTAACAGCAGCCAAAGCAAAAATGAAAGACCAGCTTAAATCAGGCAGAGATATAGGTTTAACTGCTTGGCTACTTAAATTTATTGGCACGACAGCAGTTGATAGTTGACAGTTTGAGATCTGCTTTGTAGTGAGGACTTTAGTCCTTGACCGCTTCGGACTAAAGTCCTCACTACAAACTTTTTTCTAACAAACAGCAGCCACACCCAATTCCTGAATCGCCGCCTCCGGGCCCACCAGAGAAACATAGGGTTCGATGAAGTATTTATGAGCAGCTTCCCTAGCTTCCGCAGTTGTAACTGCCGCAATTTCTGCTTGAAACTGCTCGTCAAATTTAATTCCCAATTCCAGGATTTCGTACCAACCTAAAACTTGGGCAATTTGCGAATTAGTTTGTTTTCCTAAAGCATATTGACCGAGCATTTTATTCTTACAAGCTTGCAATTCTTCTTCGCTTAGTTGGGTGTTGGCGAGTCGATCGACTTCTGTACGCAATCCTTCAAAAGCAGTCACCGTATTTTCGGGTGCTGTACCCATGTACGCTACAAACTGAGCCGTGTCCAGGCGCGTCGCGTAGAGTGCGGAAACATCGTAAGCCAAGCCCCGCTTTTCCCGCAATTCCACAAACAACCGACTCGACAAACCGTTACCCAAATAGGTATTCAGTAACTTAATCGCTGCATAGTCGGGATTTTTGACCGAGGGCGCGAGGTAGCCCAGCATAATCACTGATTGCTGGGTATCTTGCGCCTTAGCCACGGATTTCGGGGAGGCTGTGAGGGGGGGGATGGTTAAAGTTGGGAGGGGTGTTAAAGGCGCTTTCCAGTCACCAAATGTACGATCGACCAGGGCGATCGCATCTTCGGTAGATATTCTGCCTGCTACCGAAATAACTACGTTGTCGGGACGGAAATAGGTTTTGTGGAATTGTTCGAGCTCGTTTCTGGTAAGCTTTGACATCGTAGCTTCTGTGCCCAATGTGGAGAAAGCATAGGGATGTTCCTGATACATGGCGTGTCGCAATTGCTCGAAGGCGATCGCAAATGGTTGTTCTTGTTGCGATCGAATTGCTGATATCGCAATGCGGCGTTCGAGTTCGACTTCAGATTCGGGGAAAGTGGGCGATCGCAGCAATTCCCCCGCCAACTCCAAAATGTCCTGAAAATCGGCTGTTACCGTCTTCAAACTCACTAAAAAGTAATCGGTAGTCGAGTCCGTACTCAACCTCGCTCCTACCGATTCTACACGTTCGGCAATTTCTAGCGAAGACAGGCGATCGGTTCCCTTAGTCATTACCGCCGACAGCAAGTGACACAATCCTGCTTGTTCCGGCTGTACGCAGCGGCTGCCGGCGCGCAGGAATATCCTAGCTGCAATAATATCTGCTGCTGGATTTTCTGATGCTAAGACAACCATACCGTTGTCTAAAACCGTGCGCTGAATTTCATTTTTCATCATTAATTTAGTTGGTAATGGGAATCGGGAATGCGTAATATCATGTCCGGTAGATTGACCGCAATAACTAAGGTTTGTAGTGCGGACTTTAGTCCGCATAAGAGCGGACTAAAGTCCGCACTACGAACCGTTTTTGTTATAGTAATTTACCGGACACGATCTAATTAGGAAAAAGGTAATTGATAATTACTCGATCGCCATTTTGCTATTTTCCATTTGCATTTTGTATGCTGTCAGACCAAACAGAGCTGAAGGCACGATTATACTAAATGTAACAAAATCTATCCCGTAGGGTGCGGGCCAAACAGAGAAAACACCGGACAAACCAAGATTTATCCGATGCTCAAGATATTGATATTAACTCCCTTAGCCATCAGACTGGTTTGATCGCTACAGCCGCGTAGCGTCGGGGTGAGAGATATTGTTGGGCTAGGCGCTGGAGATCTGATGGCTTAAATGACTGAATCCTGGTAGGATAGCTGAGCGCTAATTCGGCAGTCGCGATCGTACTGTAATATCCGTAAAGACCGGCTAACTGTCCCGGCGTTTCGAGGGAGAAAGCAAAGTCGTTGCACAGCAAACGCTTGCAGCGCATCAGTTCTGCCTCTGAAACCGGCTCGGATTGCAATTCCCAAAGCCGATCGCAAATTCGAGATTCCACTTCTTCTAGATCCTTGGCTTCCAAGACAGCACTAATCGTAAACAAACTCGATTCCCGCTGTAGCGAAAAAGAGCTTTCGATCGCCTGTACCAATTGTAATTCTTCCCGCAGTTCCCTGACTAAACGCGAACTCCGCCCATCTGCGAGCAACACAGAGATCAAATCCAAGCCGCAAGCACTTTGCAAGTGTTCAACTCCCGGCCCAGTCCACGCCATCATCAGTCGCGCTTGTTCCAATCGGGGAAGACAGAGTTCCTGACGGCGAATTTCTACTAACGGCGGTTCGGCTTCGGCGACATATTTAGGACAATCCCACCTGTCAGAAAACCGATCGAATGCTTTCCCTGTGATATCTCTGGCTTCTTCTTCCTCAATTCCCCCGACTATCACCACAGTCATATTTTCCGGCTGATAGTGCGATCGATGAAAACACCGCATTTCGTCGGGAGTTCGCGACATCAGCAACTCTTCCGTACCGAGTACCGATCGCCTGTAGGGATGTTGCTGGTAGACTGTTTCCATCATTGCTTGGAAACCCACCCAATCGGGATCGTCTTGAGATTGGCGAATTTCTTCAAGCACCACATCTCGTTCGCGATCGAATTCCGCATCGGGGATAGAAGCACGCAGCAGCAATTCTGCCAGCGGCTGCGCCGTTTCTGCTAAATAATCTGCCCCAGCATTGACATAAAAATGGGCGTAGTCGTGACTTGTAGCTGCATTGGCGACACCCCCGCGATTTTCAATTACTTGGTCAAATTCTCCAGGGGCGATCGCATCCGTCCCTTTAAATATCATGTGTTCTAGAAAATGAGCCATTCCCGACCAAGAATCAGGCTCTTTCGTAGCGCCAGCCTTCACCCACACGTCTAGCGCAACCACCGGTGTGGCCGAAATCCGCTGGTGAATGACTGTTAACCCATTGTGCAGCTTCCAGACCTTGGCTGGGAACTCTAAAGCAGTGAGCAGTTGAGACAAGCTAGTTATTCTTAAACTTCAGTTAACTTCGGCTTCAACTATAGTAGCGCTTTACTGATGTGCGATCGGAATTAATTGATACAAAAGTCAGTTGTCAGTTGTCTGTGGGCTGTTGTCTGTGGGTTGTGGTCATTCAGCAAGTAATTTTTGCTTTTTTTTAAACAACCTTGAGCCTTAATTTATTACCATTTTTTCGTTCAAAAGTCAATAGGTTGCGCGGGATATTAATGAATCAGTCGGGAGAAAGAGGGAGTTATCAGAATATTTCCATAAATTAAAAGATGTAAGAACACAAAAGACATCGAGAGGAGAAACGACAGATGGTAGCTACCCTTGAAGATACCAAGCGCCAAGCGATCGGCATGAAATTAGCAGACATGAAAGCACTGCAAAACCTGCTGATTGCAAACGAGCAATTGTTCATCAATTCCTGCAACGACTCCGAACTGTGCGATCGCTTCCGGGATATGCTGGAGGACGATCGCAAAAACCTAGGCGTTTTAGAAACCGTAATCGTGCAATACGGAGTTCAAAGCGAACCTAAAGAAACATTCACAAAAATGATCGAAGAAGTTCAGAAACTAATGAAAGGTTCTGAACTGACACTGTTTGAAAAAGTCACCCAGCACGAACTGCTCAAACACAAACAAACAATGGCCGGCTTGTTAGTTCACAAAGCCGCTCAAGTAGTGGGTGCAGACATCGAAGCTGCCATTGTTCCCCTCAACACAGTTAACTTTGAAAACCGCGCCCACCAAGAGCAACTCAAAGGAGTTATGGAAATCTTGGGAGTGCGCGAACTTACCGGAAAAGACCCCGATCAAGGCGTTTGGGCCCGCGTCCAAGATGCGATGGCGGCCATGAGTGGTATTATCGGCGGTGCAGTTACTCGCACCAAAGAAGAGATGAACATTACCGAAATCATCTCCATGGATCACCGCAAAGTCGATACCATATTCATGGAAATCGAAAAAACCGACGATCCTCAAAAACTGCAAGAATTCTTCGGTCAACTTTACAAAGACTTAAGCGTTCATGCAGAAGCCGAAGAACAAATTGTGTATCCCGCAGTTCGCAGCTACTACAGCGATACCCAAGAACTGTACGACGAGCAAGCAGCAATGAAGCAGATGCTTGCCCAAATCAAGGCTCTCAACCCCAGTTCTTCTGATTTCAAAGCTCAAATCCAACAGCTCAAAAAAGCGGTTCAGGATCACGTTAAGGAAGAAGAAAACGATATGTTCCCTCAAATTCGCCGCAACCTCAGCGAAGCACAAATGGAACAAATGGCTACTCAATTCAAAGAAGCCAAGAGCACTATCCAGCAAGAAATGGCTGGCATTAGCTAATTGAGCAGCGAGCTAATTTCAATTCTAGCTAAAGCTAGAAAACAGCTAAACTGCAACCTATCAATCCTGCCACCAAGATGGCGGGATTACTATTTTAAAAAGCAGGAAAAAAGAAATATGAGGACTAAAGTCCTCAGTACAAACTTAAAAACAAGGTTTGTAGTGAGGACTTTAGTCCTTCTTAAAAACAAGGTTTGTAGTAAGGAATTTAGTCCTTCCTAAGCATTAACTACAGATCCGCCGTTGGGATGCAAAATTTTACCTGTGATATAAATAAAGGTTTTGTGGCGGCGGGGAATCCTTCTTTTTGCCGATCGCAGTCTACTATAGCAATCCTAAATCATTTGTGTAATTCTTGTAGGGGCAATCCGACCCCTACTCCCCGTGGTTGCCCAATCTCAGAGGGCGGGCACTCTTGGCACCGCCCCTACATATCTGTATTAATCATTTAGGATTGCTATACTAAAGACAGTTTGTGCGATCGGCACAACAGCAAACTGCACGCCAAAACAATGTTTGACGTGCAGTTTAAACTAGCTAACTACTAATAGTTGAGTTTCAAACTAGAAACCCAACTTCAGATTAGAACACTTGGATTGGAGCAGGAGCAGCCAACAGCCATTCCTCAGACTTATCTTGTGTAGTTGCAAAAGTCAGCGAACTCGCTGTTCTCAAGGCATCAAGATCGTCAAAGTTGGTAACAACTCCACTCGGTGCGACGAATTCAGCGATACTGCTGGCTTTCACTGTAGCATCGGCACTGCCACCGTTAGTCAAAGGATCGGGGCTAACTGTAGCATCCATATCCGTACCGCCGGTCACTAGATCGATGCTAGAAGCAGTTCTTGCTGGAGTCGCTACTGGCGCCGAAGGCGTAGTATTTGGGCCCGGCACGTTAAAGGTAACAGGATTAGGCCCTGTCCGGATCGGGAACGGGTTGGGAACGTTCGGATCGTCGAAAACTTCCAAAACCGAGTAAGTGGCCGGGATCAAATTCGGGAATAGAGCAATCCCTTGTGCGTTCGTTCTCACCAAAGGCTCAGTAGCGGCATCGTAACGATTGTTCCGGTTCAAATCCAAAGTAAATGGAACATTAGCCAGACGAGGTTCGGTTCCGTCTTGTACGCCGTTGCGGTTGTCGTCTCGGAATTTGGGAACTAACAAATCATAGCGGCGAGAGTTACCAATCAAAGCGCAAGTAAAGGTTTGATTGGGGCCCAAAACGATATTGAGCGGTTGAGTCGTCTGGAAGAAACCAGGAGGAGGTACTTCTCGCAGGTTGTAAGTACCGGGACGCAAATTTCTGAAAG
The DNA here is from genome assembly GCF_020883145.1 of Microcoleus sp. CAWBG27. Lineage (NCBI taxonomy): Bacteria > Bacillati > Cyanobacteriota > Cyanophyceae > Oscillatoriales > Microcoleaceae > Microcoleus > Microcoleus sp. CAWBG27. The sequence goes on along the minus strand of NZ_JAHREU010000010.1, from coordinate 85,500 downwards.
CAAAAGTACCAAACTGATCGCTAGTGGTAGTTGCTTCCCCTGCATCCAGGGCACCGTTGTTATTGGTATCGAGAAAAACAGTAACGCCGCTAATCGCCGGTTCGTTTCCGTCTCGGTAGCCATTCAAGTTAAAGTCCTCGAATTTGCAACCAGTGATGTTGCTATTGGGCGTGTTTGCAAAAGTAACGTTAGCGTCCTGAAGGTTGAGAGTTACCGGAACACCAGCAGTTGTCGAAGGCGAAAAACCAGCCGGTACGACTTCCCGCACCGTGTAATTGCCCGGTTGCAAGTTGGTAAATGCTCCTCTTCCTTGAGCATTCGTCTGTATTTGTTGTTCTCCGGCGTCAGGAGTGCCATTATTGTTGGTGTCTAGGAAGACAGTGACACCGCTAATTGGTGCTTCACCCTGAATAGGCTCGAAGCGACCGTTTCCGTTCAGGTCATTGTATTTGAATACAGTGATGTTAGGTAGAGTGTTTCCCACACCAGAATTACTTCCATTCCCAGTATTAGCTCCCACAGGAGTAAAGATAACTGCTGGTGAGGGGTTAGTCGCTGGGAAAGGTAAAGGGGTGTTGGCAAAAATCGGCCGCTCGCCTGTGGCGGCGATCGATCTTTCCCCAGCCTGTTGAACGCCGTCGCGGTTGGTATCTACGAATTTAGGGTCGTTTGGTTTCAGTGTATAGGTTGAATCTGTTACTAAGATCGGTTGCTCTCTGCTGATCGTACCCTGGAACCGTGCTTGCGGGCCTGGTGCCGAAACCAGAGCGGGGTTAGGAGTAGTTGCCACTGGAGCATTGAGGTTGCCTGGGACACCGCCACCGGGGAGTGTCGCTGGAAAAATTTCCAAGACAGAGTAATTGGCAGCTCTCAAATCCCTGAAGGTAGCAACTCCGTTTACATCGGTGATAGCGATGGGTTCTGAGGCTTGATCCCAGCGACCGTTCCCGTTCAAATCTAAAATGAAGGGTACGTTAGCAATGGGGGGTTCAAAAACTCCATTGACCACATTTCGCGTGCCACTGCGGTCATTGTCCCGAAATTTGTTAATTTCAATTTGATAAAGAGGAGTGTCGCCAACTTGAGCGCAGGCAAAGGTTTGACCGGGGGCTACCGTTACGTCCAGTACAGGGATGTTGTTGGGTGGGGTGCTTTGGGGGAAATCTCTTTCTAGGGGTTCTCCGTTGATACCGTTGACTCGTTCTTCCCGAACTCTGTATGTTCCAGGTGTTACATTAAACGACCACCCACCATTTTTGTCTGTTAATGTGTTAAGTTCCCCTGCATCTAATCGGCCGTTGGGGACGCTGCCGTTGCTGCCATCAAGATATATCCTGACATTTTTAATCCCCGGTTCATTCCCGTCTCGAAAGCCGTCGGCATCTATGTCTAAGTATTTGCATCCAACAATCCGGCTACCCACAAGCTGGGTGTTGCCAAAGAAAACGTTGGTGTTTGTGTTTCCAACAGTGACAGCGAGGGGATTCGGAGTCGTGGTACGGAAACCAGCCGGTACTGTTGTTTCTGTGACTACGTAGTTGCCGGGAACCAGATTTATGAACGAGAACCCTCCGTTAGCGTCTGTAAGGACGGAGACATCCCCTGTATCTAATCGGCCGTTGCTGCCGATCGCAGGTTCGAGGAGAATGGGGATATTTGCCAGACCTGGTTCATTTGCCTGTCTGATCCCATCCGCGTTCAAGTCATTGAACTTGATACCTAAAATTGCCGGGCCTGTATTCCCAACCTGTAATTGCTGGGCAATCCGCTCTTCGCTAGTTAAATTTGCCATGATTTCTCTCCTTCACACCTAAATCCACGTAAATTACAGACTACTGTATGGGTTTGTCAATAGCTGAGTAGTTTTTGCTAGTCGCTGACAATTGCCACTCGATTTTACATACGTCTGTGCTTGAGGTAATGTTCCCCATCTCACATAACAATGCCTCAAGCTTTGTCGCTGGCCAGTATATCAGGTTTTGAAGAGCCCTGGCAATTTGAGGGCAACATCTTTAAGATTTGCACGCCTTCTCTCTCCGTACATACTTGCTGGTTTGAGCTCTAAAAAGGACTTGATTGAGTGCTTGCCCCGATCGCAAGTCGGGCGGCATTGTTCGGGTTTGTCAGGGTTTGCTGTCAAGATGCGATCGCAGGCTCTGGGATTGCCTCTTCACAACAAGCTCTTCACAACAAGCTTTAGACCGATCGAGCTACCGGACTGGATATGATTTGCTTTGCCTGAAAATATGCCGATCGGGGTTAGGGGAACTGTCTGATAGTTTCTGACTTACGCTCAATTCTACAGCCTCTGAAATATTCCACCCAATATACAACAAGCCAGCTTCGGGGTTCCCGGAACTTATGCTTGAGTCTTGGACGCTGCCAAGAATAGGGTATCACGCCATCGCCCTTTAACCTCTTCTTGATTTTTATTTGCAGTTTGGCATTCCGGGCGATTAATCACCCGATAGCTGCGCCCCGCGTCCTCGATCGAAACCTCCATCACCCACCCGAACGAGTTTCGAGATTCCAATTAATTAATTCATTTCTATTGACAAACCCGCCGATTTGTGTACTAGGTTCCCAAAGTGGATTCTGTTGCCCAAAGTTAGGAAGATTGCCTAAATTCGCGACAGGTCGATCGAGCAAAAGATCGCTAATTTGATAATTATCGCGACTCGCGATCGCCAGCGAGGTATCCGCCCCCATATTGCCGGCAGGTTCGCCCCCATAGCCAGCATCCGTCAGCGGGTCGCCTTTCAAGGATGTAGCCAATCGACTTTCAGCCTCTCCAGTCAACAAATCGATACTGCTAGCCCGAACATCTGCGGAGACAACTACCAGGGCAGGCGGAGTTGTTTGAATGAAACCGGGTGGCGGAACTTCCCGAATGATGTAACCACCTACCGGAACATTGCGGAAACTGTAATTGCCCTGACTGTCGCTAAAAGCACTGGCTTCGCCCGGATCTAAACGGCTGTTGTTATTGAGGTCAATGTAAATTTGGGTATTGGCGATCGGCGGTTCCCCGGGGTCTAGGCGACCGTTGGCGTTAAAATCGTTAAATTTGACACCGCTAATCGTACCAGTTACCAACACGTTACCAAAGCTGAGATTGGTGGCATTTGTGCCGTTACCCACAGTAATCGGAGTCGGATTTGGCGTAGTTTGTCGGAAACCGGGCTGCGGGACTTCTCTCACCGAATAAATGCCTTGGGGCAAGTTGATAAAAGAGAAATTACCTTGGGGATTTGTTAAAGTCGAAGGTTCGTTGGGATCTCGGGCGTTGTTGTTGTTGGTGTCGAGGTAAATCGGCCAGTTTGCAACTCTCGGTTCCGTTGGTTCGTTGACACCGTTAGCGTTGAGGTCGTTGAACTTAAAGCCGCTGATGCTGCCGGTGGGGAAATTGTTGCCAAAATTGACCCCGACAGCGTTAGTATTGCCCGTAATGTCGATCGACCCTGGATTTGGCGTAGTCTGAATCCATCCCGGTTGCTGAACTTCCCTCACCAAATAGCGGCCCGGCGAAACATTGCCAAAAGTGTAATTTCCTTCCGGGTTGGTGATGGTATTGGGCTCTCCCGGATCAAACCTGTTGTTGGCGTTGAGATCGAGGTAAATTTGCCAGTTAGCCAGAGGCGGATCTGTCGCATCTCGGACACTGTTGGCATTGAGGTCATTGTATTTGAGACCGCTGATGCTGCCGACAAAAAAGACATTACCAAAATTGACATTGCCGATCGCGGCGTTGGAAGTAACGTTAATCGGGCCCGGGTCAGGCGTGGTTTGGCGAAAACCCGGTTGCTGGACTTCTCTGACCAAATATGTATTTGCCGGAATATTGACAAAAGCGTAATTCCCTTGAAGGTTTGTAATAGTAGAAGGTTCGCCACCGTCTAGCCGATTGTTGCGGTTGAGGTCGAGGTAAATCTGCCAGTTAGCTAGGGGCGGTTCCCCCGGATCGAGGCGGCCGTTGCTGTTGATGTCGTTGAATTTTGTACCTGCGATCGTCCCAGCGTTGAAATTATTGCCAAAATTAATATTGCTAGCATTTGTCCCGCTGGTTATTGTTATGGGTGCGGGATTCGGGGTAGTTTGGCGAAAGTTCGGCTGCTGGACTTCTCTAACTTGATAAGTCCCCGGTGGCAGGTTGGCAAAAATGTAGTTGCCTTGGGCGTTGGTGAGGGTAGAAGGTTCACCGCCATCGATCCGGTTGTTGTTGTTGAGATCGAGGTAGATTTGCCAGTTGGGAATTGGCACATCACCGCCGTCGGGCCGTCCGTTGGCGTTGAAGTCGTTGTATTTGTTGCCGCTGATGCTGCCGACTTGGAAGTTGCCGATGTTGACATTGCCGATGTCTATTTGGCTAGCGGTTCTGGTAGGGTTACTGGATTCGGTCATGGTGTTGGTGTGGCCCAATGAACGCGGTTTAATCTTTGCTCTACGGCAATCTAGCAGTTTTTTTTGCCAATTGCAGCTATTTTAGGGGATTAATTTTTTTTATCAAAGGGAAGGACTGGGAATCAAAAATGCCCGATGCCCGATGCCCTCTTTGCCCGATGCCCAATTTTTTCCAGATTTGATGTACGATCGCTACCAAGTTTTGCAGAGGTCAAATTTTCCATGTCCCGAAACCTGATAGGAAACTGGAATAAAGCCCGCGAAGTTCCGAGTTTACTCCTCGGCTTGAGTTTGTGCGGTTTTTCGGCACTGGGTGCGATCGCCTCTACTCCTGCTAATGCACAGCTACCCGCCTCCGAACCAGGTAATAATAACAGCCCGATCGCCCAAACAGGTGCGATCGTCCGCCCCGCGATCAAAATCGGCAGTCGAGGCTCAGATGTTACCGAACTCCAAGCTGCTCTTAAATTATTGGGATTTTATAACGGCGAGGTAGACGGGATTTTCTCGCAAAGCACCGCTAAAGCTGTGTCTCAGTTTCAGGAAGCAGCAGGCATCGCCCCAGACGGCATAGTCGGTCAAAATACTTGGAACCGGCTGTTTCCAGCGACTCCGAACGCTAGTGTTGAAAACCCGATCGCCAACGCTCCTGCAACCCCCGAAAACACAGAGATTAACCCCCAACCGCAGCCGACAAATTTTCCTGTTTTGAGAAGACGAATGCGGGGGCCGGCAGTCAGAGAGTTGCAAGAGCGACTGAGGGCTAAGGGATTTTTGCGTGTCAGTGCTGACGGCGTGTTCGGGCGCGAAACTGAAGTTGCTGTCAAGGCTGCTCAACGAAAATATCAACTACCAGCAGACGGCATTGTCGGCCGCGCTACTTGGGAAGCCCTGCTGCGTTGAGAGCAAATAAGTCTTGCCGGATATGCACATTGCGCTATCGGGCGATCGTACAAATTGTTAATAATTGCCTTGGGAATTATTTCGGCGCATCAAAAACTGTTAACTTTGGTAAACAAAGTATTCTTAGGCGGGGAGTTGATGTTAGTTTAAATACATGAGGGGCAGAAACCAAGCAGCACAAAAAACTTGGATAAAAAATTTGAATTAGAGTGTTTGTCCCGCTCGGCTCTGGTTCGCAGGCAACGCCTGAATCGTGTAGTTTATTAGCAGATAAAAGTAAGGTTGATATTGCGCTCGGAATTTGTGAAATAGCTTGAGGCGATTTGAGAAATCGAAAGTTATCAAGTTAGAATTGCGATCGCACAATCAAACACAGAAGTCTGAATAGGCTCCGCTAATAGCTAGCTCGCTCGCAGAGCAGTTGCCAAAAAGTTCACCTTAGTAGTAGTTGTTTGCTGAATTTCAGCAGAGCTAAAAACCCACTTGAATCAATTGAAATTACAAATGTTTTAGGGTCTGGCATCCGATATGCTAGGCCCTAAAATTTTTGATGTCGTGGTTTTTGAAGGTTAATATTCAACAGAGCAGACGGCGGTTGAAACCGCGCCTACACAGACAAAACCCGGATGGTGCGCGGGTTGAAGATCGGGCAGTTGAAACCGCGTTACTTTCTTGATTCCGCGGAGGCGGAATTCGTTTGTGTAGACGCGGTTTCAACCGCCGTCCGATCTTGATTCCGCGGAGGCGGAATTCGTTTGTGTAGACGCGGTTTCAACCGCCGTCCGATCTTGATTCATTTAATATCTTCAATCCGAGCATTCAAACCATTATCTGTGAGAATTTGTAGCAATTCTTCAGCTTTTTCGCGTTCTTGAAAAACACCGGCTTGAATCACCGATCGCCCGTTAGTAAAAGTCCGAAAAGCATCGGGTACCAAGGATAGCATTTTTTGTCGATCGCCCGAACTCTCGGCATCCACCACAACTCGATACCGGAAACCCAAAGCAGAAGCTCGATCGAGCCTCGGCGAATTTTCGGAATCGGGCACAGAATTCCCCCCTAAACCAGCAGGTACAAAGCCACCCCTTCCTAGAGGAATGTTGCGGCCCGGAACCGGCAATTTACCCTCGGAAGTAACCGCACTCGAACTATCAAAATTGGGCGGAATCATTGGTTGCTGTACCGAACTTTCTCGAACGGATCTAGCATCTGGATCGGGTACAGGAATTGCGATCGCGCCTGTTCCTTCAGCAGAATCGGCGTTTCTCGGAGGAAGCAGAGGCCGCAACTGGGTGCTGGCGGGTGCCGGTCGCCTCGAAACTGGCGCGGGTGGGGCAATTGGCGCTCTTTCAACCCTGGGAGTTAATCGCCCGGGAGTGTAAGCAGGGAGAGAAGTTTCTGGGCCGCCGATACTCGAAGGTCGATCGACCCTTAGCTGCAAAGCAGTTCCCGCAATGGGTGGAGGCGGGCTAAAAGTTCCCGCCACATCAACCGATCCCGTCGTCCGATTGCTCAACAATTGATTCCCATAAGCTGGGATGACTTGACCTTTTGCCGCATTGTTGATGTCATACTGACCGTTATTGCGAATCACATTCCCCCCCGGTTCCGCCGAAGTTCCCAAATCGGGCAGAGCTCTGGATATCGCCACAATTCCATCTCGGCGGTTGCTTTCGATATAATTGTTGCGAAGTATCGGTCTGGCATCAGCTTGCACCACCACACCGTCTTTATTGCGAGTAATTTTGTTGCCGATTAACAAAGGCGAAGCGTTCTGGGCGACATTCACCCCAAATCCGGTGTCTTCAAACACATTATCTCGAACTTCCGGGCGAGACTCCCCAAAAATCGTAATCCCGTTAGCTCCATTTTTCGAGAAAAAATTCCCGCCAATCGTCGGCCTTCCAGTACCAACTACCGAAATGCCGTCGTGAGTGCTACCTGAAAAAGTATTGTTAACAACCGTCGGAGAACTCGATTCGATCCACAAAGCGTAACCGCGATAGTTGGTATTTGTTACCGTCACCCCGCTGAGTCCTGCCCCGTCTGCGCCTAAAATCGCGATATTTTGACCGGCCGAAGTCGGACTGATAAACTCTCCTCCGCCTTTGATGACAATATTTTGGCCGCGAGTGTTGGGATTTCCTTGAACAGTCACGCTGGGCTTGAGCATTAATGGAAATTTTTCGCCGCTTTGAGCGCTGTAAGTACCGGGCGCTAGTAAAATCGCGGTTTTCGGCGGGGCGACGCTGAGGGCGTAGGTGAGGGTTTTGAACGGCGCTCCATCGCTGCCATTACCTGCCGTGTCGCTGCCACCGCTGGAACTGACGTAGAGTATGTTAATGTCGCTCTCTGGCGCTTGGGAAAGTAGCTGCACGGAGCCGGTCTCGGTGGCGATCGCCGAGGATTGAGGGTGGCAAAAAGCTGTGCTGGCAAAGACGAGCAGCAGGCAAGAACTTAAACTCTTGCTTGCTCCTCGACTTTTTTGGCACTTGCTCTGTTGGGAATTTAGGATCATCAGCAAATTGGGTAGAAACCCCGTCGTTGACGACGGCTTTACAGGAGCGGGCGCAAGCCCGCCAGTATCCGCTGTGGATAGTTCTAATAGTCTCACAACATCCTCGTTGCTCTTTTAGTGGTTTCGCTATATAATGAAAGAATAGCGAAACCAAAGACTATGTACTTAACTCAGAAAAACCAAATCCGCGATCTTAGCAAGACCGAATTCTTGGCGATCAGAGAGTTGTGTAGATTGAGTAAGAACCTCTACAATGTTGGTCTTTACACTGTTCGACAATACTACTTTCAAGAACATAAGCACTTGCGCTATGAGTCTGCCTACCATCTGTGCAAAGACAATGAGAACTATCAAATTCTCAATACTGACATTGCACAGCAAACATTGAAGGTAGTAGACAGGACGTTTCGCAGCTTCTATGGATTGATTAAGGCGGTTCGATATGGAACATTTCAACAAAAGGTGAGACTTCCTCACTACTTGCCCAAAGAAGGCTATTTTGTGTTGATAATCCCGCGAATCAAAGTTAAAGATGGTTCGTTCAAAGTGCCGATGTCTCCAGCCTTTAAGAAGGAATTTGGTGAGATTGTAATTAACTTTCCCGAACGTCTTGACCCAGCCAAAATTAAGGAAGTGAGAATTCACCCAAAATATGATGCTCGATTCTTTGAGGTCGAGTATATCTGCTCGATAGGTGAAATCGAAGCTGTAGAAACAGTCAAGGGTAGTGCTTTGGCGATTGATTTCGGGCTTAGTAATTTGGCTACTTGTGTTGACACCAATGGGGCATCCTTTATCGTGGATGGTCGCAAACTTAAATCTATTAACCAGTGGTTCAACAAAGAGAATGCCAGACTGCAATCTATTAAAGACTTGCAGGGAATTAAGAAACTTACTGAACGTCAATCGAGATTGTACATCAACCGCAGTAGTCAAGTTAGAGACTATTTGAATAAGGCGGCAAGACTTATTGTTGACCATTGCATCAATACCAAAATTGAACGCATGATAGTAGGCTTTAATATTGGAATGAAAGATGGCATCAATATTGGTAGTCGGAATAATCAAAACTTTGTCCAAATCCCTTTGTATTCTTTGAGAAATAAACTTAAATTTCTCTGTGAGCGATACGGGTTGATCTACCAAGAGCAAGAGGAATCCTACACCAGTAAGGCGAGTGCTTTGGATGGTGATTATATGCCTATTTACAATGCCGACAAACCAGCTACCTACCAGTTCTCTGGTAAGCGGGTGAAGCGTGGATTGTATAGAAGCAAGGAAGGACATTTGATTAATTCAGATACTAATGGTGCTGCAAATATTGGACGTAAAAGTAAGCAGAATGGTTTTACCGGACTGTGTAGAGGCTGTTTGGCACAGCCCTTAAGAATCAAGGTCTACTGAGGCTTTGCCGTCTTGAGAATCCTCTTGCCTTCAGGCAGAGAAGTGTCAAAAAAAAACACAATTTATCTTGGAGCCAAATTTCCCATCCCGTGTTTAGTGTCGGGTTTGGGCGATCGCAATTTAATTTCACCCACCTGCTGGGGTTTTCTGCTGTTAAAGTTTTGTTTTGTCCTGCTAACCTCACGGCTCTCCTCCCAAGTGTGGTAGGCAGCTTAACGATTCCACTTCGATCGAGTTTGATCTATTATGCTTTGTTTTCTTGAAATTCTATAAAACTTAAAAATTTGTCAAATTTAGAGCGGTTGATGCCAGAATTAGGTCGATCGCCTTCACCACAATCTTGAGGGCATGGGAGAATGTAGCAGTTTGACTGCTAGCACTTAGTTTAATCAAGGTGGTTCTGAATGACCGAGAAACAAAACAGAACTTTACCGGCACAGCCAGCCCTCTGCCGGATTTTAGATGCAAATCTAGATCGATCGCGCGAAGGGTTGAGAATTATTGAAGAATGGTGCAGGTTTGGTCTCAACAGCGCCGATTTAGCTGGCGAGTGCAAGCAACTGCGCCAGGAATTGGCTTTTTGGCACACCCCAGAATTACGCAGCGCTAGGGATACGCCGGCGGATCCGGGTACGGAGTTGACTCACCCGCAGGAAGAAAACCGTGCGAACATTCAGCAACTGCTGGCGGCGAATTTTTGTCGGGTGGAGGAAGCTTTGCGGGTACTGGAAGAGTACGGCAAAGTTTACGATCGGAATATGGGCAAGGCTTTTAAGCAGATGCGCTATCGGGTTTATACTCTTGAAAGCGATTTGCTGGCTTACCGGCGCTACCAACAGTTACTTCGATCGCAGTTATATCTTGTAACCTCCCCCAAATACAACTTTTTAACAATCGTGGAAGCTGCTTTGCAAGGCGGAGTGACGTTGGTGCAGTACCGCGACAAAGCCTCAGACGACGGAGTAAAGCTGGCGAATGTGCGACAGCTTTGCGAACTTTGTCACCGCTACGATGCTTTGCTAATTGTGAACGATCGCGTGGATTTGGCGATCGCCGCGGATGCCGACGGCGTACACTTAGGACAGCAAGATTTGCCTGTAGCCGAAGCGCGCAAGTTGCTCGGCCCGGGACGCATCATCGGTAGTTCCACGACGAATGGCGAAGAAATGCAGCGAGCTATTGATGCGGGAGCAGATTATATTGGAGTCGGGCCAGTTTACGAAACTCCGACGAAGGCAAACAAGCCGGCGACGGGTTTGGACTACGTGCGGTATGCTGCTAGTAAGTCGCCTGTTCCTTGGTTTGCGATCGGCGGAATTGACATCAACAACCTCGATGAAGTGTTGAATGCCGGAGCTCAAAGAGTTGCCACAGTGCGATCGATTATGGATGCAGAACAGCCTACTTTAGTCACGCAATTTTTCATCTCACAGTTGATTCGGATGCAGAATTTGAAAGCTCAGAAAGCTTTGCAGGCGAAAACCTAGGTTGATTGGCGATTTGGCGGGCGGGTTGAGTATACCGATATTCAACCCGCGGAGGCGGGTTTTGTCTGTGTAGAAGCGGTTTCAACCGCCGATTCTTCTTATCTCAAGCGTATTGAAATATAATTTTTGTACAAAACCCGCCCTGAAACTGATAATATTTGAGTGATGACAAATCAAATTGCGCTGCAAGTTAACGGAGAAAATCGCAATTGTGCGATCGACACACCATTACCAAAATTACTAGAACAATTAGGATTAAACCCGCGCTTAGTAGCTGTGGAGTACAACGGCGAAATCCTGCACAAACAATTTTGGGAAACCACAAAGATACAAGAAGGCGACATCCTAGAAGTTGTGACAATTGTCGGAGGAGGCTAACCGGTACGTAGTTGGGCTTCAGCCCTCTTCGAGGTACGTAGTTGGGCTTCAGCCCTCTTCGAGGTACGTAGTTGGGCTTCAGCCCTCTTCGAGGTACGTAGTTGGGCTTCAGCCCTCTTCGAGGTACGTAGTTGGGCTTCAGCCCTCTTCGAGGTACGT